>DASQFN010000087.1 GCA_035633115.1 Gemmatimonadaceae bacterium
ATTCAGGGAATCGCTCAGCATGAGCGTGTACGGCACGTAGATCGACGGCGCCGGCGGCTCATGGAGACCGACATTGGGTGTGTCGCCCACGACACCGACTATTTCGAACCAGCCGTCACTGCCGGGCGCCGCCAGTCTGAATGGGTTGGGTGGCTTGACGTAATCGGGCATTCGAACGCGCCGTCCGATCGCGGATTCGTCAGGCCACCACGCACGAGCCATCGTTTGGTTGACGACGGCGACGTGGGGCGTTCCACCGCTCTCTGAATCTGACCACACGCGGCCTCGAATGAGCGGGATCTTCATCGTCGCAAAGTAGTCACCGCTGATCCGTTGGACAATCGGTGCTTCGTCTTCGGACGCGTCCCGGCCGGGAACTTCGACCACCGACCGTTGGCCCGACTGCGGTGGTATCCCGCTGTAGGTGGCGAGCGCGACCGACTCGACCTGGGGCACCTCTGCCATGCGATCCCGGAGGCGCTCGTAAAACGTGGCGCGGCCGGCCCATTGCATGTACGTGTTCTCGGGAAGGTTGATCGTCGCGACGAACACGTCGTGCGGGTCGTAGCCAAGCGATGTCCGGTACAGACCGATGAGCACCCGGACAGCCGCACCAGTGCCCGCGAGGAGCAGCACCGTCAGCGCAATTTGAGCCGCGAGCAGGAGGTGATGCGCTCGTCGGCTTTCGACGCCGGCGGTCGTCCGGGCCATCGTCGTCAGGCGTGGGCGCGAAAACGACAAGGCCGGTGACAATCCACAAATCAGGGCCGACGCCATCGCAAGGCCCGCACTGAAGAGCAAGACCGGTACATTGACGGGCACAGCCATGAGGTTGCCGACCGGAACCGCATTGGGGGGCAAGAGCCTGAGCATAGCCGGCAGGCCCCAGTAGCCCACCGCAACGCCTAGTGCGGCGCCGCTAAATGCCATGAGCAGCGATTCCACGAGGAGCTGCCGAATCAACCGTCCACGACTTGCCCCTATGGCGGCTCGGACGGCGAACTCATGCGCTCGCGAGGTCCCGCGCGCCAACAGCAGGATGGACACGTTCGCGCAGGCGAGCAGGAGCAGCAACAGAGACGCCGCGAAGATCAACAGGAGGGTCGGCACAAAGCCGGCCGCCCTTCGTGTCTCCACCAGCGTTCGTACGAGGGGACGCACGTCCTTCGGAAAGCGTTGCGGAGCCTCTTTGGCAAATTGGTCGAAGAGCGGCTGGAGTCGCTGTTCGGCCATGCGTGGAGTCACGCCCCGCTTGAGACGGGCCTGGACACTCCACGCGAAGGTCGGATCGAAGGTCAGATGAAGGGGAACGAGAATCTCCGGACCCGTGTAAAAGTATTGACGTGGCAGCACGCCAATCACGGTGTAGGGTTCGCGGTTTGACGAGAAAGAGAGGGTCTGCCCCACGGCCTCAGGCCGCCCGCCGAAGTGTCGCTGCCAGAACCGATAGGTGAGCACGACGACCCGTTGGGGCTGCTCGCCCGCCGGCCCGTCCGCCTCATCAAAGACGCGTCCGAGGAGGGGCGGAACCCCGAGTACGTTCAAAGCGTTTGCTGAAAAATATTGGATGCCCACCGCTTCTGGCAGGCCCTGGCCGGTCAGGGTCATCCCCCAGGTGTCCAAGGCGAAGGCGCCGTCGAAGAGGTCGCTGTGTTGAAGGGCGACGAGTTGTCGAGCCGTGACAGACAGACCGCGCGGCGTGCCCTTGTCGATCACGCCAAGCGTGACGATCCGATTGATGTCCGCGAATGGGAAGGGATGCAGTAATGCCGCATTCACGATGCTAAACAGCCCGGTAGCGGCGGCAATCCCGACTGCCAGGGAGACGACAGCCGTCGCGGCGAAACCGGGGCTCCGGCGGAAGGTACGCGCCGCGTATCGGGTGTCACGCCAGAGCGCATCGAGTCTGGCGCCGGTACGTGCCTCCCGCGCGTGTTCCTTCACCTGCTGGATCCCGCCGATCGACGCGAGTGCTGTTCGACGCGCCTCTCGGGGCGTCATGCCCTCGACGATCCGTGCGTCGATCTCGTGCTGAAGGAATGATTCGAGCTCGGCATCGAGCACGCGGTCCCTAGAGCCGCCGCCAAACCAGCGCCGAGCCAGGGCGAGAAGTCGCGAGGCTTGGCGATTCATGCGCCCTCCAGCACTCTGGAGACCGCCATCGAAATGGCTTTCCAGTGGTCCTCTTCCTTCGCGAGCTGCCGCCGGCCAGACTTCGTGATGGTGTAGAACCGCGCCTTGCGGTTGTTCTCAGACACGCCCCATTCGCCGGCGATCCACCCATCCTCTTCAAGGCGTTGCAGGGCAGGGAACAGGCCTCCCGGTGTCACTTGAAACACGTTGTCAGTCAGCTCGCCCAGTCGCTTCATCAGGCCCCAGCCATGAATTGGACCTCGGGAGATGACGCGCAGAGTCAGCATGTCGAGCGTGCCGGAGGGGACATCTCTTCTGGCGGTCATCGAGTGGCTCCTGTCGTGGCGCGACAGAAGCTAGCACTGTTCCTATCGTGGGTCAACAGGAGTCCACCGAAAACCCTCCGAGTTCCCGACGATCGATGAGTTTAGGGGAGCTCCGCTTACTGAGCGGTGGGCGCAGGTGGTGGGCGCACCTCGTGATCACCCGCATGAACACTGATCGAATCATCCTCAGAAATCAGATCGAAGAGCTGATGGAAGTCCTGGAAAGTGCGCCGCGAACTACGTAGCTCGCCGCAGGACGCGTTCGCTGAATACTCCTTTCAAAGATTTGCCATCTCGGCGCCTCCCGAGGGCCGTCAGGAGTCGCTGCGTTTGGGTGTCATTTTGGGTGTCATTCGATTCGTAGACGGCGCAAACAGCAGCGAACCGGCGCAAGCCGTGGCAAACGGCCGCAAGGCCCCAAACCATTGCCCCGGGCCACGTTAGCTCGGAAACGCTTGATTCCATTGGCGTTCGGGAAAGCGGCTCGCGTGAATCCCTGCCTCCCAGCCAA
>DASQFN010000088.1 GCA_035633115.1 Gemmatimonadaceae bacterium
CGGAGCCTGTCAAGCCCAGTGAGACAGGGAGTGTGTGGAAATTAGGGAGTAGCCGTCGGGGCGTCCTCCTTTGGCGGATTGATCCAGACGGCTTGGAGCAGCTGCTTGGGCTGGGGCAGTGCGCGGAAGCGCTCCGGGTGCGCGGCGTAGGCAGCGCGGAGGACCTCAGAACGTTGGTCGAGGATTTTGGTCGCTCGGCCAAAGTGGACATCGGCGGGTGTCAGCAGTACTAAGCCAGAGTGATGGTGCTTGAAGTTGTACCAGGCGAAGAAACGGCGGCAGAAGGATTGCCCATCTTCAGGCGAGCCGAAACGGCCTGGAAACCACGGGTGGTACTTGAGAGTCTTGAATTGGGCTTCCGAGAAAGGATTGTCGTCGCTGGTATGGGGACGGCTGTGGCTCTTGTTGATGCCAAGGGTGGCCAGCAGCTGGGCGAGCGGCTTGGCAGTCATGCTTGCACCGCGATCGGCATGAAGCGTCAGTTGCCCTGGAGCCACGGGATGTTTGGCCACCGTTTCGGCTAGCAGGCGACGAGCGAGCAGCTCGCTCTCGCGCTCGGCAAGCAACCAGCCAACGACATAGCGGCTGAAGATATCGAGCACCACGTAGAGGGAGTAATAGACTCCCTTGGCGGGTCCACGCAGCTTGGTGATGTCCCAAGACCAGACCTGGTTAGGCTTGGTGGCCACGAGCTCGGGTTTGCGATAGCGGGGGTGGCGCAGCTGGTTGCGGCGTTCCCGCACTTCGTCGTGCCGCGCCAGCAGGCGGTACATCGTGCGCTCCGAGCAGAGATAGCGGCCTTCATCGAGCAAGGTGGCGCAGACCTCGGCCGGAGAAGCGTCGACGAAGCGCGGGCTGTGGAGGATCTCCAAGATCTGCTGCCTCTCGGCGGCGCTTAGGGCACGAGCCGGCAACGACCGGGGCGGCGGCGGACGTAGTCCGCCGGTCGGCAGTTTGCGGTGACGGTACAACGTCGAGCGTGGCACGCCGAGGGCCTCACAAGCCCTCTTCAGCCCAGCACGCTCGGCCAAGGCGGTGACGACGCTCATTGGCTCGTCTGCTCGTCCTCGCGAGATGTGGCCAGGCTGAGGCCCAGCACCTCGGAAAGTTTTTTTTGCACCTCGATGATGGCTTCAGCTTGCGCCAGGGCGCGCTGCAGGCGCTGGTTCTCACGTTCAACGCGCCGCAGCTGCTCGCGCACCGCTGTGTCGGGGTCAGCCTTGCGCCCTCGCTGACGGCTAAAGGCAGCTTCGCCACTCTGCCGGTGAAGGGCACGCCATTTGGCGAGAACAGAGCTGTACAGTCCCTCACGTCGCAGCAGGGCACCGATCTCGCCAGGCCTCGTACAGCTCTCAGCCTCGGCAAGGATGCGCAGCTTATAGTCGGCCGTAAACCGCCTTCGCTGCGCCTTCGGCTCAACCTCGGGATTGGGTACTGACCGTAGCGGCGACGCGCTGGCTGGGGAGGCCGGGGAGGCCTCCTCCCCCATGCCCCCGGCCTCCCCGGCCTCCCCAGCCACCTCCAGCTCCACCCCCCGGGCCGCCCACCCCTCCTGCCTCTCCAGTGCTTTCTTCATTGCCAACCTCTCTCCGCCTCTACCCTAATTTAGTTGGTGTCTCCTGTCTCACTGGATGTTGGCAGAGAGGG
>DASQFN010000089.1 GCA_035633115.1 Gemmatimonadaceae bacterium
GCGAGCGCGGCTTCCGCTTCCTCTCGACTGCGACACAACACCACGGCATCGTCGGCGTATCGCACCATTACCAACCCGGCTTCGCGCATTTCAACGTCCAGCTCGTGAAGGTAAATATTTGCGAGTAAGGGACTAACCACTCCCCGAACGCAAAAGGTAACTTTGGCCGCCTGGCGGATCATGGGTGTGACTGGTGGTTGCCGGGCCGCCATGCGGCGGGGCCAGACCGATGGGGATGCAATGCCGGATGACAATGGTGTCATCCCCGATGAGAATGTCCTTGACGACGAGGCGCACGATTCGCTGGCGCTCAATGACGTCAAGGGTGTCGGCGGCGCTGCGCAGGCGGCCGAGGAACGCCGCAAGAGTCTCGGCAAGGCGCAAAAACGTGGCGCGATCGGTAGCCTGGTCAGCGATCGCCTGCAACTCGGCGCGCAGCGTCTGCTCGCGTTGCCGCAGCAAAGGCATGCGCTCCCGTAGTTGCTCGAGCGAGCATAGCTCCTCTTGATAGGCGTTGAGAAGTCGTTCAATGCCTTTGCCGACACGGGTAAGTTCCCTGTGCAAGCTCTGCTCGCGTTTCTTGGTTGGATCGGACGAGCGCGCGGCAGCGAGGCGGCGATCAAGTTCGTGCTGAATCAGCGTTGGATCCTCGAGCAATCGGATCACCTCGGTCCAGACGATCTGGTCAAGCAGATCCTGCCGCACCATGCGGTTATCGCACACGGGACCACCCAGCTTTCGCCAACTGTCCGAGCCGATGCATTTGTAGTAATGGAGCTTGCGCGCGCTCGTGTAGGTCGAGGTGCGGGAGAATGCATAACCGCACTTCTGGCAGCTGACCAACCCCTGCACCACGCTCGGCGTGATGGTGCGCCGCCGCGATCGTATCTTGTTCTCGCAGAGAAGCTCCTGGGCTCGGGCGAAGCTCTCCTCGCTCACCAGTGCGGGCACCGGGATCTCGATCCACTCCTCCTGCGGCCGCTCGTGGCCGATACTGTTGCTGGACACGGTTCCACCGCGCCGGCGCAGCACCCGCGTGACGCGAATTCGGCCGGCGACTCGAGTCTTGCCAAAAGCGGCTGCCCCGCGATAGGCGGGATTGCGCAGCATGGCCCACACCACTGAGCGCTCCCAGCGGGCGCTTTGCTTGCGGGTGGGGATACCTTCGGCATTGAGACGACGTGCGATCTCGCCCATGCTTAGCCCATCGACGGCGTACATCTCATAGACGTGCTGCACCACCCGGGCCTCCGCGTCGATTACCACATACGAGGCAGGCGCCTCGTCGGTCTTTCGGATATACCGATATCCGTACGGCGCACCACTCAACACACTAACTTCGCCGGATTGGGCCCGATGCCGCTTGCCGCGGCGGGACCGCTCCAGGATCTGCGCCCGCTCGTACTCGGCGATCATGCCCTGGAACTGAACCAGCAGTTGATCCTCGGCGCTCGCACTCTGTGGTGCCTTCACAAAGAGAGTCTCGACCCCATGCCGAGCGAACTCTTCAATCAGCAGAATTTGGTACGCGTATTTGCGGCTCAGTCGGTCCGGCGCATAGGCGAGTACGACCTGAATCTGGCCCTCGGCAGCGAGATCCCGCACCCGTTCGAGTCCCGGCCGCTCTAGCGTCGCTCCGCTAAAGCCTTCGTCTTCGAACACCCACTCCCTCGGCACCTCCAAATCGTGGCTCTTCGCGAATTCGATCAGCGCCGCTGTTTGGCTCGCAATGGTGCGCTCCTCGCGTTGCTGCTCCGACGACACCCGTGCGTAGATCGCCGCTATTCTCATACACATTCTCCCTTACTCGCGCACCGACGAGGCGCTCCCGCCCAGACACCAAAATGTCGTATGCCTGTGCCAGCTTCGACTCACGCAGTCGATCAAACGCATAGTCGAGATGGACTTGAAGCGAGTCGCGCCTTGCACGCCGCTCAGCCATGCCTTCTTAGCGCACCTAGAAAGGCGTCCAGCGCGCGGGTCACGATCACTCCGATGGTCAGGCCACTGCTTCTCGCATACGCCCGCAGCACACGCACCGTGGCCGGCGGCAGCTTGAGTGTGATCGGCACCGTCGCCTCGGCAATCTCGACTGGCTCGTCGAGCTCGGCTGCTTCTTCGAGGTAGCGATAGGCTTGACGCAGTGACACACCAAACTTCCGCGCCAGACGCTGCGCAGCCTCGGGCAGAGCAATGTTGCGCTCGAGCAGGCCGTGCGCTACGTTCAACTGCCGAGCCTTGTCCGCTTTGGTCGATCGAGGCATATGTCGTAAACATATTACCTCTTGCGACGCAAGTCAAGCAAGGGATTGCCCCGCCAGCCCGTCACTACACGCTCAAACTGGAAGTTACCTTTTGCGTAAGTGGAGTGACCACTGCCCCTTGAGGACTACCGGAGATCGGCGTCCACCGCTTCATGTTTTCCATGATGTCTTGCTTGAGAAAGCCCTGAATGAGCGCCACCACGCGACCGTCCCCGATACGGTTTCCCACTTTCGTGAGGAGAGGGTCA
>DASQFN010000090.1 GCA_035633115.1 Gemmatimonadaceae bacterium
TGTTGACGGCGACGTAAACCCGCCGGAATCTGGGGATTGACGCGGGTCGTCCTCAAAATCGTTCGCCGGGTGTTTCTGGGTGGGAAGGAATTTCGAATCGGATCCGGGCGTGTCGAGCGGTGAGTCCGGATGTAGTGAAACGCTGCCGTAGGTCGAGGCGGTGGACTTGATGTGACCGATGCGTGCGTCCCGAGGTACTCGGGGACGCCGTGCGCTATGCTCGACGCGAACGCCGGAAAGGCGAAGGCCCGGGCACATTCCTGGAAAGAACCCCGGGCCTTCTGCGAGCGCGCGCGCATGGGAAGCGCGTGCGCACTGCCTTTATGCCTGCAATGCGCGGCGTTGTCCAGCGGCGGCGTGCGGGGTTCATGGAGGCGAGCGGGGAGACGTACCGGCTCTACAGTTGCGCGCGCTGCGCCGAGCAGGTGCGCATCTGCCGGGACTGCGACCGGGGCAACCGCTACTGCGCGGGCGAGTGCGCGCGGGTTTGCCGGGGCGAATCGTTGCTGCGCGCCGGGGAGCGCTATCAGAGAAGCTACCGCGGAGCGTGCCGGCATGCGGCGCGGCAAAGCGCCTGGCGCACTCGGCAATCGGAGAAAGTGACGCATCAGGGTTCCCTTGCGGTGGCCCTGACCGGCACAGTGGCGCTCCTCTCGATCCCGATTGAGCCCCGCGATGCAGAAGACATCACCGTGGTTGAACCGCCGTCGGCGCCGGACGACTGCGCGGCATTGGATCGCACCGATATGCAGCGCGGCGCGCACCCGCACGCTCATCGCCGGATGGCGCTCTTGGGGCGCTGCAACTTCTGCGAGCGCGCACTGCCGCACTTTGCCCGGCACGGCCCACTGCGCGGGGGCCCTTGATCGGAACGCTCTGCGATGATCCCGCGCGCGCTGGAGGCGGAGATCCTGCGGCTGCATCAGACCGAGCACTGGCCGATTGGCACCATCGCCACGCAACTGCGCGTGCATCACGGCACCGTGCGCCGGGTGCTCGCTCAAGCCGGCGTGCCGGTAGAGAAAGTGCCCGCCCGCCTCTCCATCGTTGAGCCCTACCGGGCGTTCATCGAGGAGACGTTGGCGAAGTACCCGAGCCTTCGCGCGTCCCGGCTCTACGCGATGGTGAAGGAGCGAGGCTATCCGGGCGCCCCCGATCACTTCCGCGCGATCGTCGCCACCCTTCGCCCGCGGGCCGCGGGCGAGGCGTATCTGCGGCTGCGAACGCTGCCCGGCGAACAAGCGCAAGCCGACTGGGCGCACTTCGGGAAACTCACCATCGGGCGGGCCGTGCGCCCGCTGATGGCGTTCGTGATGGTGCTCTCCTATTCGCGCCGCTTGTTCCTGCGCTTTTACCTGAACGCCGCCATGGCGAACTTCCTGCGCGGCCACGTGGAGACCTTCAGCCGCTGGAACGCGGCGCCGCGGGTGGTGCTCTACGACAACCTGAAAAGCGCCGTGCTCGAACGCAGCCACGAGGCGATCCGATTCCACCCCGCGCTTCTGGAGTTGGCCGCCCACTACCGCTTCCAGCCCCGCCCGGTGGCGGTGGCGCGCGGCAATGAGAAGGGGCGGGTCGAGCGTGCCATTCGCTTCGTGCGCGATGCGTTCTTCGCCGCGCGCACCTTCCGGGATCTCGATGATCTGAACGCCCAAGCCGACGCCTGGTGTGAGGGGGAGGCGGCCGATCGGCCCTGCCCGGAGGACCGTGCCCGCAGCGTGCGTGCCGTGTTCGCCGACGAACAACCCCATCTCCTCGCCTTGCCCGAGAACCCGTTCCCGACTGAGGAGCGCATCGAGGTGAGCGTGCGCAAAACCCCCTACGCGCGTTTCGATCTGAACGACTACTCTATCCCCCACACCCATGTGGGTCGAACGCTCAGCGTGCTGGCGAGCTTGCATACCGTGCGCATCCTCGATGGCCACGACGTGCTCGCCGCTCATCCGCGCTCGTTCGATCGCGGCGTGCAAGTGGAAATCGAGGCCCATGTCGAGGCCCTCGTCACCTACAAGCGCGCCGCCCGTGCGCACCGTGCGCAAGACCGCCTGCATCACGGCGCACCGAGTGCGAAGCCGCTGTTCCTGCGCGCCGCCGAGCGCGGCGCACACCTGGGCGTGCTCACCCGCGGTCTGCTGGCGCTGCTCGACACCCACGGCGCGCACGCACTGGAGGCGGCCATCGTCGCCGCGCTCGCCGAAGACGCCGCGCACCTGGGCGCCGTGCGCCACTTCATCGATAGCCACGCCCACGCCCGCGGCCAACCCCCGCCTATCGCGGTGGTACTGCCCGCGGATCCGCGGCTACACACGCTCAGCGTGCGCGCGCACGCCTTGCGCGATTACGACCAACTCACTCCGGACAAACATGATGAAGGCACCCACACCGACGACGAACCTCACTCTTGAAGTGGCTCGCCAGAGTCTGCGCCGGCTCGGCCTCTACGGCCTGCTCGCGCATGCCGAGTCCCTGATGCACGAACCGTGGCTACCCCGAGTGCTCGACATTGAAGAAACCGAGCGCGCGCATCGCTCCCTCAAACGCCGTCTGGACAATACCCGCCTTGGCACCTTCAAGCCCATCGCCGACTTCGACTGGGAATGGCCCAAGAAGTGCGACCGCAGCCTGATCGAGGAACTGTTCTCGCTCGCCTTCGTCGAGGAGGCCGCCAACGTGGTGCTCATCGGACCCAACGGTCTGGGCAAAACCATGCTGCTCAAAAACCTCGCCTACCAAGCGGTGTTGCACGGCCATACCGCGCGCTTCACGCTGGCCTCCGACATGCTTCACGACCTCGCCGCTCAGGACTCCACCACCGCACTCGCGCGCCGGCTGCGCCGCTATACCTCTCCCACCATCCTGGCCATCGATGAAGTCGGCTATCTGTCCTACGACGCGCGTTACGCCGATCTGCTCTTCGAGGTGGTCACCCGCCGCTACCAGAATCGTCCCATTCTCCTCACCACCAACAAAGTCTTCGGCGAATGGAATCAGGTGTTCCCCAATGCCGCTTGCGTCGTCACCCTCGTCGACCGCCTGGTACACCGCGCCGAGATCGTCGCGCTCGAAGGCGAGAGCTACCGCCTCAAGGAGGCCAAGGAGCGCGCTGAGCGCAAAGCCAAATCCCGCACCCCGACCGCGCGCAAGCAGCGCTAGCCACCATGCTCAGACCCAACGACTTGCCCCTGCTATGTCTGCCCACCGATCTGTCCGATGAGGCGGCCGCTAAGCTCGTGGAGTTTCTCCACGAGCTCACCGACGCGCTCGAACGCCATTACTGCGCCCAGCTTCGTCGCTACCACCACGAAACCACCGAACCAACGTGCGAGCACGATCAGCGCCCTCATCTCCACCCCGAATCCAACGATCCGCCGTTCTGAGCACCGCGCCCACTGTGCCGCTGCCTACCATACACAAACCCGCGCCCACCTTCAAAATGACGCGGATTTAGAACCCCGGCAACAATCCTCCCGCTCCAAAGCTGGTTACGACAACTTACCGCCAACACGGACTCGTTAGATCTTAATCAGGAGGATATTCATGCTACGCAACATTTTTGCACTGTTTTTAATAATATTTTTCTCCGCCAACACACTTGCTGTGGAAAAAGAAGAGCTTGGTAAGTGCGCTGCAAAAAAAACAGGCGCGGAACGACTTATATGTTATGACAATATCGCCAAGACACTTGGAGTGGACAAACCACAAACAGTTGTCACTGTTGGCAAGGGAAAATGGATCGTCCGAACAGATAAGTCACCTATAAACGACACAACAAATGTCTACTTGTCGCTTAGCTCCGAGCAGTCAGTTCGTTCTGGTTATGACACAGTCACCCCAACGCTCATCATCAGATGTGCCGAAGGGAAGACGAATGCCTATATTACTTGGGACCTTTACTTGGGTTTGGAATCTACAAGCATGTTGACCAGGCTCGATAAAGGCCCGGCGGTTACAAAAACGTGGTCAATATCAACCGATAACAAAGCAGTTTTCGTATCTGGTAGCGACATGGCTTTTGCAAAACAACTCATGTCACACCAAACGTTGCTTGCACAAATTACTCCCTACAGCCAAAGCCCCGTAATGGCAACATTTGACATTGGCGGACTATCAGAAGCAATTAAACCTCTCCGAGAGGCATGTAAGTGGTGAGAGCTATACATGACAGAGCACGGTTTGTTCATGGCTCTGATCTAACCCTACGCTCAAGCGGGACTGCGCAAAAGCGCGCAGCCCCTTAGCTCCACGTTTAGAACGCATGAAGGGCACGGAGTCTTCGCTGGGGAATACCGTGAAATCCA
>DASQFN010000091.1 GCA_035633115.1 Gemmatimonadaceae bacterium
AATAGCATCCAAGCAACGAAGAACAAAGCACCATGAAAGGAGTGCTATCGGGCGGGCGGCTCGAATTAACTTGTTGGGGGGCATTGTAAAGGACATCTTGGCTACAACGTAACACCAGCCCCACTCTTCGCCCGCCTCGAAAGATTTAATGACGGGATGGCCCGTCGCGCGGAAATGCTTCGTCGCGTGTTTGTTCTTCGACGAATCGCAGCAGCCGACGTGGCCGCACGTTTCGCACAAACGCCGATGCACCCACGTGTCCCCCGCCTTAAGACAATCCTCGCAGCCTTGCGCGCTGGGCGTGACCTCCCTCACTTATCGAGATGTGTGCACTCATCAGCTCTCATATCTTCTCCTCTCTAAATCGAAACTTACAAGATTGGGACAGACGGCAAAGCATCATCCACGAAGTCACACGAAACATCACGAAATAAACAGAACAAATTTCGTGTGTTCGGCTTCGTGTCGTTTAGTGTATGTTCGTGGATAGCTTTGCCTGTGGACCAATCTTATAAGGACTGATTTAGTCTGACTGCGCCTCAGTCGTCTGTCTGCCGAATGGTGCTCTTTCATCATCGAACGTCTTCTCGGTTTCACGCCGCGCCTTGCCCTCGATCAGCAGCCACGAGGCGAGTGCGCTCGCGGCTGCGAGTCCGGCGGCCAGGTAGGCGACGAGCCGAAACCCGGCGACGAACGAATCTCTAATCGACTGTCGGGTAGCCACCAGCGTCTCGCCGCTCACCTCGTCAGGGATTTTCATGTTGGCGAGGTCAGTGCTCTGCCCTACGAGTTGCGCCCGCGCCTCCGAGGAGACCGGCAACGCGTTCAGGCGTTCGGCGAGACTGCTGTTGAAAGCGTTCAGCATGAGAACGCCGAAGACCGCAACGGCGAGCAGAGAGGCGGTGCGCGAGACGGCATTGTTGATGCCTGAAGCGACCCCGGCGTGGTGCTCCTCGACAGCGCCCATCACCGTCGTCGTCAGCGGCGCGACGCTCACGGTCATCCCGATGCTCATCACCATCACCGCCGGGAAGAAACTCGTCCAGTAACTACCTGCCTCCGCGCCCGGCAAGGCGAACAGTGCGAACCCGGCGGCGGCGATGACGGGGCCGACTACGAGCGGCAGTTTGGAGCCGTAACGCTCAACCAGTCCGCCCGCCCAGCGCGAGAGCAGAAACATTGTCAGCACGAACGGCAGCAGCGCGGCCCCCGCGGCAGTCGCCGTGTAGCCTTGCACCTGGATGAGATTGAACGGCAGGAAGAAGAGCAGCCCGCCCAACGCGGCATACAGAAAGAGCGTCAACAAATTCGCGCCCGCGAATGTCGGCGAGCGCAAGAGTCCGAGCGGCATCATCGGCTGCTCGTGATGCGCCTCCGCGAACACAAATCCGGCGAGCGCCGCGACGCCGAGGGTGAAACTTGCAATCACGAGCGGGGCAGTCAAGCCGCGCCCGCTCGACTCGATCAGGCCGAAGACGATGCCTCCCAGTCCGACGGTCGTCAACGTCGCGCCCCGCCAGTCCACGCGCCCCTTCGTTTGTTCGTCGCGGCTTTCCGGGACGCGCCGCCAAGCAATCAGCAACACAGCTACGCTCAACGGAATATTGATGAAGAAAATCCAGCGCCACGAAAATCTCTCGACGAGCCAGCCGCCCAGGACGGGTCCGATTCCGGCGGCAATCGCCGTGAACCCCGACCACGTCCCGATGGCCTGCCCGCGCCTCTCTTTGCTGAAACTGGCGCTGATGAGCGCCAGACTTCCCGGCACCAGGAGGGCCGCGCCCACACCCTGCACTCCGCGCGCGACGATGAGTTGGGTTATGTTCGGGGCCAGCCCGCACCAGACCGAGGCTAGCGCAAAGAGCAGCACGCCTGCCGAGAAGACGCGCTTCCGCCCCAGACGGTCGCCGAGTGAGCCCCCGACCAGAATCAGAGCGGCCAGCATCAGGGCGTATGACTCGACGATCCACTGAGCCTCGGCGACGTTCGCGCCGAGTTCTTCTTGCAGCACGGGGAGCGCGACGTTGACCACCGTGCCGTCAATGAACGTGATGCTGGAGCCGAGAATCGCCGCCGCCAGCACCCACCGTCCGGTCGCCTGACCGCAATCCATCACTTCGGGTTGCGAGCGCACAACTGCTTCATCGCATGGTTGTCGAGTGTTACTCAGCATCACATGTTCGCTTGCGCCGCAGAACTCTCCCCTCGACTGAAATTGGAGGGGGCGTTAACCGTGTCCACGGTCTGCCTCCTCGTTGTAATCCAGCCGTGACCACACCACTGCTCACACCGGGTGGTATGAATCGAGCAGGTGTGCGTGCTTCGACTTCGTTTGTGCGTCCATCCAATGCGGATAGGTCACGTACACGACCTCCGTGTCGTCTTCCGCTGCCTCGTAGGCGATCTCCGTGCCCTTAGTGAGGAAAATAACCTCGCCCGCCGTCGCGGTTTTCGCGCCATCGGCAAAACGAACGGTTAGGGCGCCCTTCGTTACGATAAGAGCTTCGTCATACGTTACGACCCATTCGTTTTTCTCGCCCTTGATTTTGTTCCGGTAAAAGCCGACGCTCATGGTGTCGCTGTTTGATGAATCCAGGACATCGCCAACGAAGATCTGGCGGTCGGCGTATTGGTAAAACTTTGCGTCCTTGCTCGTAAAGTGTCTCACACTCATCGTGACTCTCTCCTATGTCCAAGTGGATGCTTTAGCTAAGCGG
>DASQFN010000092.1 GCA_035633115.1 Gemmatimonadaceae bacterium
CTCCAATCAAGCCAATCGCGTATCGCCAAGGCGGAGGTCGGTGATAGTTCGGTGTCAATTGAACTACTGGTGCGCGCCATGCTTGCCACCGGCGCGACGGCGAAGGAGATTGGCAAAGCTATTGCCGACAACTCGTGATCCTCCACGTCTGGCTCGGCACGCTGGGCACGCACAGCAGCCGCGATCAGCAGCCAGCGGCAAAGGTCTCTCCTCGACCGAGTGGAATTGGTTAAGGATTTGACAGAAGTCCGACCGCGAGGAAGGCGCGGGCATACAGCGCGCGCCCTTCCTCACGGTCAGGCTTCTGCCACTTCGTACTTGCGAAGTTTGCTGTAAAGCGTGGTGCGTGTGATGCCGAGGAGGTCGGCAGTGCGGCTGAGGTTGCGTCCGGTCGCCGCAAAGACTCGTTTGATGTGCAGAGCTTCGATTTCGTCGAGCGATAAGAATTGCCCTTCATCCGCTTTGCCGTCGCCTCCGCGGAGGGCGGATGTCTGCCACGTTTCCACTCCTCCGAGCGGAAGGTCGTCGGCGTGAATCGAGTCGTTCGCGCAGAGGATGACGGCGCGTTCGATGACGTTACGCAGTTCGCGGATGTTGCCGGGGTAGTTGTAGCCAACGAGTAACGCTTCCGCTTTCGGCGTCACGCCTTGCACCCGCCGGTTGAGCTTGGAGTTGAAGTGTTGAATGAAATGCTCGACCAGCGGCAGGATGTCTTCGCGCCTCTCTCTGAGCGGCGGAAGCGTCATCGGCATCACGCTCAGGCGATAATATAAATCTTCTCGGAACCGCCCGCGCTTTACTTCCTCTTGGAGATTCTTATTCGTCGCCGCGAGGATGCGCACATCCGTCTCCCGTTCTTGCGTGCCGCCGACGCGACGAAACTTCTTCTCCTCAAGCACGTGAAGCACCTTCGCTTGAATCGAAGGTTCCATCTCGGCGATTTCGTCGAAGAAGAGCGTCCCTTCGTGCGTCAACTCGAAGAGGCCGGGCTTCGCGGCGACGGCTCCGGTGAATGCTCCCCGCTCGTGGCCGAAGAGTTCGGATTCCAACAATTCGCGGGCGAGTCCGGCGCAGTTGACAGTGACAAAGGGCTTGGCGGTGCGACCTGAAAGACGGTGAACGAGATGGGCTATGACTCCTTTGCCGGTTCCCGTCTCGCCGAGCAGTAAAACTGTAGTGTCAGTTGGAGCTAATCGTTCGAGTGCGGCGTGGAAGCGCGTCACGCTCGCACCGCGGCCTTGAAAATACTCGGAGCAGAGGCGGTCTTCCCTCAGCCCCGTGAGCAAATGTTCGCGGCGCGTGGAACTTCTCTGAAGCGTCTTCGAGATGAGGATGAGGAAACTCTCAGGGTCGAACGGCTTGGTGAGGAAATTCTCAGCGCCGTTCTTGAGCGCGCGAATCGCGGTTTCAATCGTTCCGTGCGCGGTGAGAACGATGACCGGCAGCGCGTCGTCAATAACCTTGATGCGGGGCAGGAGGTCGAGACCGTCCGCGTCGGGGAGGCGCAAGTCCAGCAGCACCAGATGCGGAGCCGTGTTCTCGATGACTGACAGACCTTGCTCGCCCGTCTCCGCTTCGAGCACGCTGAAGCCTTCGGCTTCGAGCAGGTTACGCACGCCGAAGCGAATCGAAGGTTGGTCGTCAATGATGAGGATTTTATTTTTGTGCGTCGGCATTCGTAATAAGAGCGTGTGCGTAGTAGCTCAATCAGGAGAACGCAGGTCAGTACCGCCTGCGGTAGCGGGCGGGTGTTTCTGCACTTATGACCCGCCCGCTACCGCAGGCGGTACTGACTGGTTGCGCTTTCCGAACTGCTATCGAGCGGCAGACTGATAACAAACAGCGTGCCTTTGCCCGGTTCGGAGCAAGCGGTAATGCTGCCGCCGTGGTCGTGAATCGCCTTACGCACGATGGCGAGTCCCAACCCTGTGCCGGTCGTGCGCGTCGTAAAGAACGGCTCAAAGATTTTCGGCAGATCGTCGGGAATGATACCGCTTCCGGTATCGCTGATCTCG
>DASQFN010000093.1 GCA_035633115.1 Gemmatimonadaceae bacterium
TGGCGTGGTCACCTCTCTCCCGACACACCAGCCGCTCGTGGGGGCGTCGGTCGAGATCGCCGGAGCGAATCGGCGTACACGAACGGACTCTTCCGGTAACTTTCGGGTTGCCTACCTTCCCGCTGGGAACGTCACTGTCCAAGTGCGCGTGATCGGTTACGAGGCGATGGCCGCGACCGTGTCGCTCGCCGACGACAGCACCGTGCGGTTGGACTTCGCGATTCGTTTGGTGGTCGAGCTCCCCCCGGTCACCGTGGAGAGCCCCACCTTGGGAGCCCGAGATGGCAGACTCCGCGGCTTCTATGAGCGCCGCGCCGCGGGATTCGGCAGATTCGTTACGCGTGAGGATATCGAGAAGCGGGACCCGGGTGATTCGAGGGATCTCCTCCGGGGTATGCCGGGAGTGCGGGTCGTGGGCAACCGGATCCAGATGGCCTCAGGTATGAGCTCTCCCAACTGCCGGGTACAGTATTTCCTGGACGGGATCCACATTCCGGCTCCCGCAGCCGATTTCCTCGTCCAGTTCCGGCCCCGCGACCTGGAGGGGCTCGAGGTGTACCGCGGGCCCGCGGAGGCTCCGGCGGCGTTCAGCCGGGGCGGAGCGGAGTGCGGCGTGATCGCCATCTGGACGCGCACGCCAGGCGGCAGAAAGTGAGCCGAGCCTTGCTGCTCGTCGGTTTCGCGGGAGCACTCGCGCTGGCCGCGTGCATGCCCGGCGGAGATATCACCGCGCCGCCACCTGGAACCATCATGGTGGAGATGAGAGACAACTTCTTCCAGCCTGACACGGTGAGGGTCATGCGCGGCGGGTACGTGCGCTGGACCAACCGGGGGCAAGATTTGCATTCTGTCACCTCGGAGGCGGAGTTATTGCGGAGCGAGCTGATCCCACCCACGTCGTGGTTCGAGGCGCACTTCGAGGAGCTCGGCACGTTTGAGTACGAGTGCTCGCTGCATGAGGAGATGACCGGCACGGTGATTGTCCAGTAACGACGATCGCGGAGGGATAGGCATCATAGGGGCATGACGTCTGCGTTCGCCGTTCTTGTGCTTGCCCCATGGGTAGTTGAAGCGGAATGGCGTTCTCCGCTGGAAGTGTACACACTCTGTTTTACGAGTAACGGAGTTTCCACTTCCAGACAGGAGAGCACCGATGGAGAGATATATCGGGTTGGACGTGCATGCTGCAAGCTGCACGTTGGGAGTGCTGAGCCAGAGCGGCAAGCGGGTGGGGACACATGTGGTGGAGACGAGCGCCAAGTCGCTGATCGCGCTGCTGGATACGATTCCGGGACGCAAGCATGTGTGCCTGGAGGAAGGTACGATGGCGGGTTGGCTGTACGAGGTGTTGTCGCCGCATGTGGAGGAAGTGGTAGTGGCGGGAGTGGAAGAGAGCAGGGGTCCCAAGAGCGACAAGCTGGATGCATTTGGTCGAGCGGAGGAGTTGCGGATCGGTGCTGTGAGGAAGCGGGTGTACAAGGAGCGCGGGTCATTTGCGGCACTGGGCTACAGGGCCAAAGTGCACGACAAGGTGATGCGAGACTCGGTTCGGGTGATGGCCCGGATTACGAGTCTCATGCGATCGCGAGGAGTGCGGGTACCGCACGCCGGCGTGTATTCGGAAAGTGGGCGGAAGAAGTGGATTGCGGGGCTGCCCGAGGCGGCGCGCTATGCGGCGGAGATTCTCTACGCGGAGCTCGATGCTCTCATGGTTCTGCGCGCTCATGCGGAGAAGGAGATGGTCTCGGAGGCCAGGAGACATGCGGAGTTCAGGATCTTGAAGAGCTGTCCCGGACTCGGAAGTATTCGCGCCGCGCAACTCATGGCGGTAGTGGTGACGCCCTACCGGTTCGCGAGCAAGCGAACATTCTGGAGCTTCTGGAGCTACTGTGGACTGGGGATCGTGATGCGCAGTTCGTCGGACTGGGCCCGTGCGCAGGACGGAAAGTGGATGCGTGTTCCGGTACAACAGACACGCGGACTCAGCCGAAGCTTCAATCGCACACTCAAGATGGTTTTCAAGGGAGCAGCAACCACGGTAATCAGCCGGCGGGAAGACGATCCGTTGTTCCGACACTTCACGCGACTCCTGGACAATGGCACGAAGCCCAACCTGGCGAGGCTGACGATCGCGCGTCAGATCGCATCGATCGCATTATCACTGTGGCGCAACAAGGAGAAGTACGATCCGAAGAAACTCGAGCTGAAAGAAGTACCGGCAGGCGCCTGATCGGTGTTGCTGCGAGTGATGCTGGCAACGCACGATGCGTCGGTCCGGAGAAAGAACGGCTGCAGGGGAGAGCATCCATTGAATTTCCGGTCCCGGCGATCATGCCGGAGTCCCCAGGGATAGGTTATGCCCCCCGGGAGTGCCGAACGAAGCGATGGGCCGTTGAGTCCCAAATAGAAGGATGGTTCCCGCCTCCGGGTGGAGAACGAATCGGCTATCCAGTCCTCCGGGATCTCGCAGCGCGAGCGACAAACGTGCAAGCAGCAACACTTCCACACGAGAGATCAACGCGCCAAGCAAGTGCAGACGTCGGCTGCAAGAATCAGTGCAGCTGCCGCCAGCACGGAGTGCGTCTTGACAGCCTGCCCCATAGAAGGA
>DASQFN010000094.1 GCA_035633115.1 Gemmatimonadaceae bacterium
TGGCCTCACGCATACCACTACGCCATTCAGGACGGACGCATGACGCGCTTGACCACCATGGCCGCGATGCCTGCGAGCACGGCCTTGGCCATCGGGGACGACAGCATGTCGGCGATCGGGTTCGACCCTGGCGCTTGCGCCTGAGGCGGGGCACCGCGAGGGCCGAGGATATCCCGGAGTTGACCGGGCTTCTCATGCAGATCGGTGAGCACCTCGCCCAGTTCCTCAGGTTCGGGTCCGACCTGTCGCGGCAGCGTCACCCCTTTCGCCGCGGCTCGCTCCTGCAGCATCTTCAGGAACGCCGCCCGCTCTTGCGGCGACACCTTGGCCAGCGCCTCCTGCGCCGCTTGAGCGTATTGATCACGCGGCACTGCGTGTGACACTTCACCATACCGCTCAAGAACCTCCTGATCCGAGTAGCCCTCGGATGGATCTCCCTGCTCGTATCGATTGACGAAATCCCTGTAGTCTTTCTGGGTTTGGCCGCCGCCGAGCAACTCATCAAGGATACCCATGTACAGCTCCTCCTTTGCGCGTCGGTCGCCCCAGCTACGATAACACCCAAAGTCCTTACCACAAGCATTTAGTTCAGACATTCCGAACTCTGCGGTGCTGTCACTACAGAACGCAACAAGGGTCTCGATGTCCGCTTCTGATGCTGTGGACGGCTCCTCCACCGGCACATGAGTGCCATGGATGTGGGTGCTGTTGAAGCTCCCACGATTCGGAGGAGCCAATCATGCAAGCGGTCACCACACTCGGTCTCGACATTGCCAAGTCGGTGTTTCAAGTGCACGGCGTCGACGCGGAAGGCAACGTGCTCATCCGCCGTCAGCTGAAGCGGCGCTACGTCCTGGCGTTCTTCGAGAAGCTGCCGCCATGCCTGGTTGGTATCGAAGCCTGCGCCACGTCGCATCATTGGTCACGCGAACTCAAGGCGCTCGGGCATAATGTGCGCCTGATGCCGCCGGCCTATGTAAAGCCTTACGTCAAGCGGCAGAAGAACGATGCCGCCGACGCCGAGGCCATCTGCGAGGCGGTCACCAGGGCCAACATGCGGTTCGTCGAGACCAAGACGCCCGAGCAGCAGAGCTGCCTGATGCTGCATCGCACCCGCCAGCTCTTCATCCGCCAGCAGACCTCGGTGATCAACGCGATCCGCGCCCATCTGGCCGAGTTCGGGATCGTAGCGCCGGTAGGACGCAAGGGTGTTGAGCAACTGCTTGCGGTCGTCGCGGATGCTAGTGACCGACGCGTTCCTGAGCTTGCCCGCGCCTGTGTCGCCGCCCTCGGCGCCCAACTGTGTAGGCTCAAGCAGCAGATTTTAGAGTTCGACCGCCGGATCATGGCCTGGCACCGATCCAATGAGACGAGCAGGCGGCTCGATGCGATTCCTGGCATTGGACCGGCGCTGGCCACGGCTCTGGTCGCCAGCGTCGCCGATGCGAAGGCCTTCCGCTCGGGACGGCACTTCTCAGCCTGGCTCGGGCTGGTGCCGAGGCAGCACTCGAGCGGAGGCAAGGACAAGCTCGGCAGTATCAGCAAGCAAGGCGATCGCTATCTGCGCAGCCTGTTCACCGCCGGCGCCCTCGCCGTGATCCGCTATGCCAAGCTCCATGGCACCAAGCATCGGCCCTGGCTTACGGCATTGTTGGCGCGGCGGCCGACCAAGGTCGCCGCCATCGCGCTCGCCAACAAGATCGCCAGAATGGCTTGGGCCATGATGGTCACGGGCGAGCGCTACAAAGAACCCGCCGCCCTTGCGGCGTGAACGAGGTCGCGCCGGACATCCGGCGTGATGGGAAGGTTGGAAGGGCGAACAGCACGTAATGCAGAGCCGGTCGATCCGGCGATCGGGACAACCCACATGTGCCAGTGCATTGTAGAATGCGGGCTTTTGACCGGGACCCGATCCGCGGAGGGCATTATGGCCAGCGGTCATGCGAACCGCGCTAACAGGCCGAACACATGGCTGCACCGACCAACGCTGCGGCGTGAAGTTTTGACTTGCCAACCCGGAGCCGTCCACACATGGCACTTAGCGGATGTTCAGCCGTCCAGGGCAGTGCCCCATCGATCCGTCCGGCGGTTTGAACGCACGGAGGGCAGCGGCCATGAGAAAAATCAACAGGCTTACGGCGATCAGGGTCGCGCCGGTCTACCTTTTCTTGCGGCGCGAGCGATAAGCAGGTGCCTCGGGTGCCGGACAGAAAAGCGCGTCGAAGCCGCCCGGCTGGGCAATACAGTGGCCATGACGCATTACCGGCGGATTGTAAATGCCCGTGGCCATCAACAATGG
>DASQFN010000095.1 GCA_035633115.1 Gemmatimonadaceae bacterium
ATTCCCAGAGGAAATAGCGAGTAGTGCATCCGTACGCTTCTGCTCGGCTACCGGCAGCTGCACACGCTTATCGGCGGCGAAAACGACGTGTTGCCTCCATTGAGCTGCCGGCCGACCCCGAAGCATCATCACCTGCGCGAGCCACAGCCGTGCGCCAGCATCATTTGGATCGTCCGCGAAAGCTCGGCCCAACTCGGTTTCCGCGGAGCCGAGGTCCCACGACGCGAGCGCGTCCTGCGCCTTCTCGAAGGCGCTCCGGCGGCCCTGCGACCAGGCCAGAATCCCGGCTGCAACTAAAGCGAGAGCGACTGCCGCCGCGCCGATCCGCGCAGCCGAGCGCCGAGGTGATCCCGCGCCGGGCCATCTCAGTCGCGGCCTGGTTTCCGCTTCTCGCAAAGCCGCTCCGAACTCTGTCGCTGTCGGCCAGCGGTCAGCCGGAGCCCTCGCCAAAGCTCGCGTTACGGCATGTTCGACGGACTCCGGCACGCCGTCCCGCACCTCGCTCAACGGCGGTGGCGCGGCGGCGAATCGCCGCGAGATTATCACCTGCGCCGTAGGTCCGACGAACGGCGGAATCCCGGCGATCATCTCGTAAACAACGCAGCCGAGCGAATAGATGTCGCTGCGCGCATCGAGGTTGCGGTCGCCCAGCGCCTGCTCCGGACTCATGTACGCCGGCGTGCCGACTCCGATGCCCGTCGAAGTAAGGCGATCCATTCCCGATTCGACGATCGCCCGCGCGATTCCGAAATCGAGCACGTACACGCCGTCCGTCGCGAGAATGATGTTCTCGGGCTTGATGTCGCGATGGATGATGCCGCGCTCGTGCGCGTATGCAGTGGGACTGATGATATCGCAGGTGATCTGGATGGCGGCGCGGATCGATAGCTGTTTCTCGCGGTTCAATCGGGCACGCAGTGATTCCCCCTCGATGTAGGTCATCACGTAATAGGGCAGATCGCCCATCATCCCTGAATCGAGAACCTTGGGAATGCGCGGATGCTCCATGTCGGAGGAGAAGGAGATCTCGCGCAGAAAGCGCTCGACGACCACGGGACTGCCGAGCTCCCGTCGCAGCACTTTCACGGCGACGCGGCTGCCGTTTCGTTTGTCGGTGCAGAGATAGACTGTTGCCATGCCGCCGCGGCCGAGCTCGCGCTCGACGACGTAGTGCTCAGCTATCTGCGTGAGCGGAGGAAAATTGGACTCGTCGGAGCTGTCAGATCCGCGCGACGAGATCCAATCGGTATGGGATGGCATGGACTACACCTGTTGAACAGGCGTGGAATGACCAGCGGCCTTACAAACTGCGGTTGGTCAGAGGATCGCGCAACGTTTCGAAGGCACCGATGGAATATTCGCTCCGGCAGCGCTCCGATCAGCTATCCAGGTTCAGGGGAAGACGAGTCCGCCAGCGACGGCGACAGGCGTGTTGCTCTGCGCGGTCCCCCCGTTCCCGAGCTGGCCGAGATTATTCGCCCCCCAACAATAGGCACGACCATCGCGCGCGAGCCCGCATGTGTGCCGGGCACCGGGAATCACGATATCGAAAGCGAGTCCTCCCGCCACTGGAACTGGAGCCCCCGCGCAGCTAAATGTACTACTGGTGCCTCCGGTGAAGACGATCGTGCACGTTGACAGGGCCGATGTCGTTCCCAATTGCCCTGAGTCATTACTCCCCCAGCAATATGCAGCTCCTGATCCGGTCAGAGCACAGACGGGTGTGAAAACATTGTTTGCATTGCCAGAATTAACCGAGGTGAAGACAATGCCGCCCAGGACCTTCCCCGGAGTAGAAAGGGAATTGAAGCCTGTGGTGCCATCGCCGAGCGTTCCGAAATTATTCCGCCCCCAACAATACGTGTCGGTGCTGGTTGTGCCGCATGAAACCGTGGCGCCGGCGGTCAATGTCGTGAAACTGAGGCCTCCCGCAATTGCTGTGGGCACGAGCGCAACGCTCTGCGTGGTGCCCCCATTGCCGTTCTGTAAGAATAAATCCGGCCCCCAGCAGTATCCGCTACCGTCTGTGGAAATGGCGCAGGTGTGCAACAGTCCCGCGCTGATCGTCCTGAACGTAAGCCCGCCGAGGACGGGAACCGGTGTTGCCGATGCGATTGTGTCGCCATTTCCAAGCGCGCCGCCACGATTAGACCCAGCGCAGTAGGCCGCACCACCGGCGGTGAGCGCACATGCGTGTGTACTGCTCATACTGATGAGTGCAAACCGCACGTTACCTGGCAAAGGCACCGGGGTACTGCTTGACAGTCCCGTAAAGTTCTGACCCCAGCAGTAGGCTGCACCCTGGGTAGTGAGTGCGCACGTCGAAATTGCCCCCGCAGTGATGGCGGCAAATTGGAGCCCACCCGATACGGGGACCGGGACGAGACTCCCGGTGGTGGTGCCATTGCCCAGCTGCCCGCTGCCATTCGTGCCCCAACAATAGGCAGCACCGCTGACACTCAATGCGCAGCTGTGATTATCACCGACGGCCAGAGAGAGGGCCGCTTGAGGTGGACCTGGGTCCACGGCGCCAAACGGGCTGAAGGACTTGACCTTTCCCCCCAGTCCGCCGTGTGCGGCATACAGCGAGACGGGAGTCATGCGGCCAATTACTCGCTGCGCAAGAGCCGACAGCGCGGTTCGCCAGCCGCCGGAGAGGGCGACACTGGCGGTTACGTTCGTGCACCGAAGGAAATCACTCACGCCGACTCGCTCGAGAACTTCAATTGTCGAACCGACTGCGTGCGCCAGTCGCAGCCGATCGTGGGCGACCTCTGGAGCGTAAAGGGGATTCGAGGGATCCGTTACCTGACAAACGCCGACTCGGACCGAATCAGCGAATTGCGGAACGGCCGGAAACGTTGAAAAATCGTAGTACGGCGGATACTGCTTGAGCGAAGTGGGAAGGGGACCCGTCCCGGGAGTCGGCGGCGCCGGCAATCGCGTCACCGTAACCAGAACCTGTTCACCGATCGTCCCCGCCGGGATCTGCACCCCGGCCGCACCGCTCGGCGTTACAATCAGCGCGCCCTCTGGACCAACTACCTTGGCCGCTCCGTCGTTGCTCAGCGATCCGTCGGGCAGATTCGGCGGAGCCATCCCCACGAGCTGATATAGGGTGTTCATCAACCGTGATGCGGCGTTGCCGGTAGCTGCCGACGTCCCACCCACGAGCTTTCCGTCACGGAAAGACGTCACGGTGAAGTCGACGAGTGCAAGAGTCTTTGAGCGCGCCTGGGCGGTCGCGGCGAGCGTTATCTGCTGCCGAATGTCGGCGATCTGAGCAAGCGCAGCGTCCTGCGCTGAAGCGCCCGGCGGGAAGAGCGCCTTGATCTGCGCTTCGATGGAATTCGGATCTTCGGGCTGAGTAGGCGGGCCATCGGAGCAAGCGGCAAGAAGTGGACTGAGGGCCACGATCGCCAGAAAGATGCGCTTGTGCGATCCCACTCGCGAGCGTCGGAGACGACAGGGCGCTGCGTGCAGCATCTTGCTCCTCCCGGCGATGACCAGCGTAGACGCGCCTCGTGAAGGGACGACGCAGCCACCTCAGAACACTCAGCGGCGCCAGTATAGCGGCGTTAACGAGTTACCGCAACGCGAACCCGGCGCAACAGGAGTGCATCGCGCTCCATTGAACGACCTCGCCTTTTATCCGCGTCCCCAAGAATCTGCTGCCCATCTGGATCGCGGCTGGCGGACGCATCAGTCCGTCGTGCGCGCCGCGAAGCTCGGGCGCACAATCATCATCCGCGACGCCGACTTTCATCGGTTCGGTTTCTGGAATGCGTTGATCCGTTGACTGCGGCTTGATGGTGTGGGGTCTGTGACCAGGAATCTCTGCCCGGTTACGGGCTAGCCGCTCAACCGTTGTAGATCTTTCCGCTGTTCTGCCGGTAAAGCTCGAGGACGGCGCGTGCCTCGGCGCGCAGAACGTTGCGGACGATCTCGATCCCGCGCGCCTCGAGATAGTGATATGACGCGGGGAAGACGGGGCCCTCTTCGAAGCTGAGGATGGAAGCGTCGTCGCGCGCAGCGCCGCACACCAGCCGCTTGCACTCCACTCCAGAGAGCTGCGTGCGCGCTCGACGCTGGTGCGCGAGACGGCGATTGCGAGCCGCATTCTATCCTCGTCGCTCGCGTAGGCGCCGACCCAGTCGACAATCGAGTCTACCCAGTTCGGGTACTCTACCCTCACCGCCGGGTGGTTTGCGTGCTGAGACATTTGCCCGGTACGCTAACCCAAACCAGTAACCCGAAACCGCTAACCGTTGTCCGTACGCGTCGCGAATCACGTGCGCGACGAGAAAATAGGAGGAAACCTCCCTTGCGGGACCGGAGAAAGGTCGGGACCTTGACCCGCCAGGCTGGAATCGAGTTCGGCTTTCCACGTTTTACGAAAGGGGCTGGATGGCTCGTCCAACATTGCCCGCAGTCCGGTTTTCAAAGCGATGCTCCTTCCTCCTGATTCTTCCGACCGCCGCCGCGGTTCTTGCTGCTTGCTCGGACTCGACGCAGCCATCGCTACCGCGCGAAAGCGCGCAAGCCATGGTCGGTCCAGCAGGCGGCACTGTTGTGACGCCGAGCGGTGCGGCAGGTGTGCAGATCCCGGCTGGAGCGTTTAGCCAGCAGGTGCTCGTAACAGTTACGCAGCTGCCTGCTCCTTCGACGCCGGGTGAGGGTCCACTTCCGACTACGCTCAAGCAGTATCCGCCGTACTACGAGTTCACGACGTCGCCTGCGATTTCGCAGTTCGGGGATTCGGTACGTGTCGGAGTCTGTCAGGTAACCGATCCATCAAGTCCCTTCTATGCACCGGAAGAGGCGCACAGCCGGCTCAGATTGGCGCACGCGGTCGGGACGACAGTCGAGATTCTCGACCCAGTTGGCGTCAGCGACTTTCTGCGCTGCACCAACGTCATAGCCGGCGCGCAGTCTTCCCCGACGAGCTCAGGCTGGAGAGCTGCGATGGCGTCGATCGTGACACGCGCCGGGAGCCTGCTCAACCCGTCGCCTGTTTATGCGGCGCACGGCGGACTCGGCGGAAAGGTGAAGTCGTTCAGTCCCTTCGGCGCAGTAGATGACGCCTGCGGCGTGCCCGTGACCCTCAACATCGGCACGACCATCAACGGCACGATCGAGTCGTCGGATTGCAATCTGCAGGGAGAGGGACCCACAGACCTCTACAAGTTCACGTTGAGCGGTCAGACGATCCTCAGGGTGACGGTGGCCAACACCGGACTCAGCGGGTCGATCGAGGTGAGATCGCTCGATCGGGTGGGTGAGGAGAATTTCGTCTACGGGGCCAACCTGTCGAAGACCAACTTCGCGATCCTTCCGGCGGGGAACTACCTCATCGCGCTCTCTGGCGGGTCGAACAGCAGCCGCGGCTCCTACACGCTCGAGACCCAGAGCGTGTCGAACCCCGACGGATGCACCTCGGGGGGGAGTTCCATGGGCCCCTCGGTCTTTGTCTTCCCCGATGTGTCCGTGGCAGGCGCGAACACGACCAACGATTGTACCGGGTCGACGTCCACGACCTACCTCGATTACTATGAGGTCCCCATGGTCGCCGGGAAAAGCTACCGGATCGCGGCAATCGGTACCGGCCTGCGTCTCGAGGTTGGCCTGCCTACCGCGAATGGACCCATCACGGTGTTGCAGTCTAGCGGCAACCCGTCCGGATCGACGGCCTTGACCTTCCAGCCGGCCACAAGCGCGATGTACTTCGTCGTCGTGATCGGCATTCCGGCGGGGAAGACCGGCAACTACACATTCAACGTCAGCAAGACCCCGTAGTCTCGGAGAAGCTCGCGGCCTCGGTCGCGGAGGCGGCGAGCCACCCAGCTTTCCCCAGTGTCCAGGGAGAAGAGACCGGAGCGCCGATGACCGGCTTCCTGGTGGATGCCCGCCGGTTACCCACTACGGGGGTCAACCGTTGTAGACTTTGCCGCCCGTTGCGCGATAGAGCTCGAGGACCGCGCGCGCTTCCTCGCGAAGCACGTCGCGCACGATCTCTATCCCACGCTCCTCGAGATAACGGTACGACTCCGGAAACACCGGTCCTTCCTCGAAGTTGAGCAGCGAGGCGTCCTCGCGCGTGGCGCCGCAGACCAGGCGCTGCGCGCCGCTCCAGAGCGTGGCGCCGAGGCACATTGCGCAGGGTTCGCAGGAAGTGTGAAGCTCGTGCGGCGGGAGACCCGGAGAGCTCAGGGTGAACGAGCCAACGCGCTGGTTTGCCATCATGAACGCCATGATCTCACCGTGCAGAACGCAGTTGTTGTATCGCACGACGCTGTTCATGCCGACGGCAACGACGCGGCCGGATTGTCTCTCGAAGATTGCCGCGCCGAACGGTCCGCCCGTGCCGCGCTCGACATTGGTGCGTGAGACGGCGATTGCGAGCCTCATGCGATCCTCGTCGCCGGCGTAGGTGCGATCCCAGTCGACAATCGAGTCCACCCAGTCAGGGTATTCTACATACACTACGGGGCGATTCTGCTGGTGAGTCATCTGACGGGAAAGGTTGGCGCGAAAGGGAGGGTATGGGAAGATCGGAGGGCACGCTACTCGCTACCATCCATAACCGGTAACGGTCACCGGTAACGTAAGATGGAACTCGAGTCTACACTTTCGCGGAAACGAATCCGAACCCGCGCCCGCTACGGAATCCGCTTCTGGTGTGGATCGCCGCTGGCGGTACGCCTCAGTCAGTGATTCGCGCCGGTACGCTTGGACTGCCAATGGCTCTCGCCATCATCGGCGGATGCAGCTTTCGGCGGTAAACGACATGTGATGCGCGGCGAATGGCATTCCGTCGTCCGGGTGCGCACAGTAGGTTCGAGTAGCAGGGATGCGCTCGGCCTGACCGGGTCGGGTTGCGCGTACCGTTGGAGGCAGCGGGGCCGGCTGCCGGGAGGATGCTTATGCGCAAGCTTGGTGTTGTGGGGTTGCTGCTCACGTGCTCGATCGCGTTGTCATGTTCAGGCGGTGGCGGCGGCGGCGGGATCATATCTCCACCTCCGCCACCCCCACCCCCACCCCCACCCCCGCCTCCCTCAGGCGGTACCTGCGCGGCCAGTACGGTCTGCATGCGGTCGGCGAGCTTCGACCCCACCGAACTGAGTGTCAGCAGTGGAGCTGTCGTGACCTTCGAGAACACCTCGGGCATTACCCACGACGTCGTTTTCGATGCACCGATTTCTCCCGGAGTGACGAACATCGGTACGATTACAACGGGCTCGAGGACACGAACTTTCTCGACGGCCGGGACCTGGAATTTCCGTTGCACACTTCACGGCGGGATGGTCGGCAAGATCGTCGTACCGTAGCGGGTTATCTTCGGTGTAAGCCGGTGAGCGACGTAACGACTCACTGCCTCACGTAAACGGCTCGCCGTCCAGTCCGGGCGGAATCGTGAGGCCCAGTGCTCTCAAGGCACTGGGCATCACGTCTACTGTCCTGCGTGGAAGGCCGGCAACGGGCCGATTCACCAACAATGGCACGAGCATGTGCTCGCGATGCAGGGCGCCGTGTGACGAGACGTGAGGGATTGGCTCGTAACGCGCGCGAAAATCCCAGTCGCGTGATGCCGAGAGAATGATCTCGCCCGACCTCGGCGCTCCCGCGAGATGCGCGATCTGAACGAGCGCGTCGGGATAATCGCTTGCAATGCACGCTTCGTAGGCCTGTGCGTTGTCGAGATCATGTTGTGGCCCGATGCGCAGAGGGTCCCCGGTAACGGGCTCATACGATATCGTGTCCGCCCGCCGGTCGTTCGCTGAGGGCGCATAATCCGCTTCAACGCCGGGAGACCGGAGGCTCCACTTCATGCGGGCAAAACCGTCAGCCCTCGAGTGTACTTCGCACTCGCTCGGCGATCTCGGGAGAATCATCAGGTCGACGGAGGGGCGCGAGAGCAGCAGCTCCGTAATGTCGTTCCAGCGCGAATCCCGCGACGGCCACCATGGACGCTCGCGCTTCTGGAGATCGAGGTAGATGTGCGCCATCGCGTTCCCGCTCACCATCACTGCGACATCGGCCGATGGGGAGTAGACCCACGGGTGAGCGATCACGCGCGCTCCGGTTCCGCGGACGAGTCCGGCGAGATCTTCGTGCTCCCGCACGGGTGAATGCCCGTGGTCGCTTACAATCCAGAGGTGCATGTCGCTCCATCTCCCCGCGAGCTCGGCATCGCGCCTGATCTCGGCAGCAGTTCCGTCGACGATGCGCATGGCATCCTGGACGATCGGTGCTTCGTGCCCCGCGGAATGCGATGTCTTGTCGATCCCGGCCAATGCGGCAAACACGAAGTCCGGCTGTTTTACGCGAATCTGCTCGGCCACTTCACTGCCGATGTCGCGGTCGATCGCCAGCCACCCGCGCACGTTGCCGCGAAAGTGTGTGCGCGCCGTTCGTGCGACGAACCGCATCCCGCGCCCGATGCGGTCGCCCTTCGACAATCCGCGGCTGATGACGTTGAGCGCAGCGATGCTCGCCGGAACGATCTCGAAGACCGTTGGCGCATCTGGGTCGAGGTCCCTGTCCACGAGGCGCATCTCGGGGCCGACGTAGCTCCGCGAATGTCCCGGCATGCGCGCGGCAGATCGTGAGCGATCGTACCATCGGAGCCCCGGCAGTCCGACGGGTCCCGGATAACGACCCATGAGAAAAGGGGCGTACGCGGGCCCGGTCACGGAGGGAAATGCCGAGGTGATGGTGTGCAGGCCGCCTTCGTCTCGCATTTGTGCGAGCGCGGGCAGTGACCCGCTGTCGATCGCCTCGGTCAGTTTGTCGGGACGCGCGCCGTCGGCGACGAGCACGACTACGGACATGTCTCGCGAGTGTGATATTTGCGCAGAGCGTGTCCTCCGTAAGTCGTTTCACATCAGCCGAATTGCCTAATGGCCAGGAAAAAGAAAGGTACCGCCGCCACGGCTGCAGGGTCGCGCACTCGAACGAAGCACGCGCGAACGCCAAGCGGGAAGCGCTTCGATCCGGAGATGCAGGCGTCGGCGGAAAAGGCGTCGCGCGCGGGTCTGAAAGAGCGGACGGAAGAAGGTCACATCATGGCAGGGCGGACTCCTCCTTCGCAGATGACAGACGCGCGGCAAGCCGGCGCAACGCGAGTGATCGACGATGCGATAAGAGACTACGAAGAGCCGATGACGGAGGATGAAAAGCTCCTCCAGTCCCCTCCACCGGGCGAGAGCTTCACCAAGACCGATCCGTGGCGAGTGATGCGAATAACGTCAGAGTTCGTCGAGGGCTTCGACACATTGGCGTCAGTGGAGAAGGGGGTGACGATCTTCGGATCGGCTCGGATCTCACCCGACGATCCGCACTATGCGGCGGCACAGGAAGTGGCCCGCATTCTTGCTGAAAGCGGGTTCGCGATAATCACCGGTGCCGGGCCGGGAATCATGGAAGCGGCGAACAAGGGCGCGCGTCTTGGCGGGGGCCGCTCGATTGGGTGCAACATCGAGCTGCCCTTCGAGCAGGGAGCGAATCCGTACGTCGATACGCTGGTGCAGTTCCGCTATTTCTTCGTGCGGAAGACGATGTTCATCAAGTACTCGGTGGCGTTCATCATCTTCCCGGGCGGTTTCGGTACGCTCGACGAATTGTTCGAGGCGGTGACGCTGATACAGACGGGGAAGATCTATCAGTTTCCCGTGATTCTCTTCGGACGCGCCTACTGGGCCGGCCTGGTCCGGTGGCTACAGGCGCGGGTGCTGGCCGAGCGCAAGATCGGGCCGGGAGACATCGACCTCATGGTTCTGACCGACGATCCGGCGGAAGCGGCTAACACGGTGATACAGGCGCACGAGACTCAAAGGCGCAAATACGAGCGGCGCGGCTTTTACGATCGCCGCGAGTCTGACAAGAAGGGTGCGCGATGAAAGGGAAGCGGGGCGGATTGCGGCTGCCGGGATGACTGTCTAGCTTGCTATATCACGAGCGTCGCTCCCCCGACGGGGAGCGACGCTCGGATTTTTGTCTCCGTCCTGACCCGCGGTATCCACCAATGATCGAACACCTCAAAGCCACGCTCGGCGCCGAAGTCGAGAAGCTTCAGCATGAGCTGAGCGTCGTGCTTCCAAACGAGATCCGCAGAGCCGTCGAGATGGGCGATCTGCGAGAGAACAGCGAGTACAAGGCTGCGCTGGAACGGCAGCAGCTCGTCCAGGCGCGTCTTGGCCAGCTGCGCCAGCGGCTCAGCAAGCTGTCGAGCATAGACATCGCCCAGATTCCGGCTGACAAGGTTGGCCTGGGCTCGCAGGTCGTCGTGAAGGACGAGACGACGGGTGAAAAGGAGAGCTACAGCCTCGTCTTCGGCGATTCCGTGGAGTTCGAGGAAGGCCACGTCAGCATGTCGTCACCCATCGGGCTGTCGCTCGTCGGCAAGGCTGTCGGCGAGACGACGATCCTGCGACTCCCGGCGAAAACGCGAAAGCTCAAGATCGTGGAGCTGAAGACGATTCACGAAGGCTAGGCCGCGGATCAGGCACCGATTAGGGTGCGAGTCCAAACGGAAGCTAAGAAAGGTCTACCAGTGACTCCGCCCGGCCGCCCCGAACACGCGCGCGACGTCACCGATGTACGCCTCGATCTGCGAGCGTTTCGCGTAGTCACTCCATTGCGCTGACGCGGCAACCGCTTCCACCACGCGCGACGCGACACTGACGCCGTGATCCGCCAGCTCGAACGCAATGCGCGTCCTTCGCATGAGAAGGTCGCTCAGCGTCAAAGCCATCTCGTGCTCCACTGCGTATCGCATCTCGGCCATCGTATAGGGGAGCTCCGGACACACGGCCTCTGCGAGCGCGGCGTCCGTGTTGACCATCGCGACGATGCGGTCGGCTCGGTCCTTACCCGGAAGATCCACCTCGCCAGTGGTGCACGGTGACGGCTTCTTTCCCAGCTCGAGCTCGACCTGGTTCACGATCTGCTGTGCCATCGCACGGTAAGTCGTGAGCTTGCCGCCGCTCACTGTCATCATGCCCGCGCCATTCTGCGTGATTCTGTGCTCGCGAGAGACATCGGACGGATTCTTCTCCGGATCCCAGTCCGCCAGCGGACGGATGCCCGCCCAGGCGCTTACCACATCGGCCTCGCCGATCCGCGCGTCCGGGAAATAAGCGTCGACGGCGTTCACCAGATACTCGCAGTCAGCCGCAGATGCGCGCACTTCGTCCGGCGGCTCGCTGGTCCAGGTGTCCGTCGTGCCGACAATCGTGAGCACCCCGTCGGGCAGCACGAACATTACCCGCCCATCGTCGGGAGACGTTATCGTGACCGCGCCGCGATTGCCGACACGGTCTCTCGGCAGTGCGATGTGCACGCCTTTGCTGCCTCGCCGCTGCATGCGGTGCTGAGGCCAGCGGCGCTCGAGGTTGAGTCTCCACGGCCCTGTCGCGTTCACGACGACGCGCGTCCGCACGTCGCTCACCATCTCGGACGGCCCGTCGCGCACCTTCACCAGCCATTCGCCCCTGTCACGCGATATCGGCCGCAATGCTTCGGTGTGATTGAGCGTCACCGCATTGTGCTCCTCTGCACTCAGGATGTTGGCGAGTGTCAGCCGGCTGTCGTCCGTCGTCGCGTCGGTGTAGCTCGCGCCACCTTTCAATTCCCGGCGCTGGAGCAGAGGCTCGCGCTCGATGACATTCTCGGCGGAGTGGATGCTCGGTAGCCTGTAACGACCGGCAAGCACGTTGTACACGCTCAACGCAGCGCGCAGCTTCGTTCGTGTGATTCTCGCGCGACGGTAGACTGGCCACGTGAACTCCAGCGGCTTGACGAGGTGCGTCGCGATTCGAAGCAGAGTCTCCCGCTCGCGCACGGACTCTCGCACCATTCCGAGCTGTCCGTGCTCGAGGTAACGGATGCCGCCGTGAATGAGCCGCGACGAGCGGCTCGACGTGCCGCTCGCAAAGTCGTCCTTCTCGACCAGTGCTACCTCGAGGCCACGCATCGCGGCGTCCCTCGCGACACCGGCGCCCGTGATTCCACCACCAATCACGAGCAAATCGAAAATGCGTCCCTCGAGGGTGGTGCGCATCCTAGAAAGTAACCCTGAGCGCGTCTAACTTGCGGAGTAATGTCGAGCTTCGGAAACGGACGACGTGTTGCCATCGTGGCGGGGGTGCGAACCCCGTTTACGAGGGCGGGAACGGCATTTAAATCCATCTCTGCGATAGACCTGGGCAAGCTCTGTGTCGCCGAGCTGATCCAGCGGTCGAACCTGAGTGGAAAAGAGGTGCAGGCCCTCGTATTCGGGACTGTCGTTCCGTCGGTCGTGGCCCCGAACATCGCGCGCGAGATCGCACTCATGCCGCTGTTGCCCAAGGGCGTGCAGGCGTTCAGCGTCAGCCGCGCGTGCGCTTCGGCAAACCAGGCAATCACCGATGCGGCCGACCAGATCGCGCTTGGTCACGTCGACGTCGCAATCGCCGGGGGAGCAGAATCGCTCTCCAATGTCCCGATCCTGCATTCGCAGGGATTCGCCGAAGCCCTCGTGAAGGCGTCGAAAGCGAAGAGTCTGGGCGGGCGTGTGAAGGCCCTGGCCGCAATCCGCCCGCGCGATCTCGTTCCGATCACGCCGGCGATCGCCGAGCCATCCACCGGCGAGACCATGGGGCAGTCGGCAGAGAAGATGGCGAAGATCAATCAGATCCCGCGCGAGGAGCAGGATCAGTTTGCGCTGCGGTCGCATCGACTGGCGGCGGCAGGCACTGCGGACAGTCGGCTCACGCGCGAGATCATGGCGGTCTACGTTCCGCCCGGCTTCGAGAGCGTCGTGTCATCGGACAATGGAATTCGGTCCGACACGAGCTACGAGCAGCTTTCCCAGCTGAAACCGGTATTCGACAAGAGGTACGGAACGGTGACGGCGGGGAATTCATCGCCGCTCACCGACGGCGGAGCGTGCGTACTTCTGATGAGCGAGGAGAAGGCGCACGCGATGGGATACCGGCCCCTCGGCTTCATCCGATCGTACGCATACGCTGCGCTCGACCCGGGGGAGCAGCTTCTTCAGGCTCCCGTCCTTGCAGCGCCCGTTGCTCTTGCCCGCGCGGGACTGACGCTGAGGGACATCGACCTCGTGGAGATGCACGAAGCATTCGCGGCGCAGGTGCTGTCGAATCTTCGAGGCTTCGAGTCGAAATGGTGGGCGGAGCGCGCGGGCTTCTCGGAGCCGGTCGGCGCGATTGACCAGGCGCGCCTCAACGTGATGGGCGGATCGATTGCAATCGGGCACCCGTTCGGTGCTACGGGCTCACGCATAACGGTCACGCTGTTGAACGAGCTCGAGCGGCGCGATGGACAATTCGGACTGATGACTGTGTGCGCCGCGGGTGGAATGGGGTTCGCGATGGTCCTCGAGCGGGGAGACGGATGACATCGCCCTACGCGCTGACCACCGAGATTCAGGATGGCGTAGCAGTAATCTCGATCGACCTGCCCAACGAGCCAGTCAACAAATTCAATCGCGCCGTAAAGGAAGAGTTCGTCGCACTATTCGACCGCCTCGAGCGCGACCTCAACATTCACGCTGCGGTGCTGCTCAGCGGAAAGCGCGACACCTTCATCGCGGGCGCCGACATAGGTGAATTTCTCGAGCTGAAGACTGCCGCGGACGCCGAGCGGATGAGCCACGACGGACAGCTGCTTCTCGACTCCGTCGAGAGGATGCGCACGCCTCTCGTCTGCGCGATTCACGGCGCGTGCCTCGGCGGCGCACTCGAGTTCGCGCTCGCAGCCGCATACCGCATCGCCACCGATCATCCGAAGACAGTCCTCGCGCTTCCTGAAGTTCAGCTCGGGCTGATCCCCGGCGCCGGCGGAACGCAGCGGCTGCCGCGGCTGATCGGGGTGCGCGCGGCGCTCGACATGATCCTCACCGGCAAGAACGTTCGCGCAAAAAAGGCGTTTCAGACCGGACTGATCGACGAGCTGGTTCATCCGGCTATCCTGCGCGACATCGCAGTCAAGCGCGCGAGAGAAATCGCCGAAGGACGAAGGAAGCACCAGCGGCATCGCGGAGGCGTCACGGGAATACTGCTCGATGAGAATCCCGCGGGCCGCAGGATAGTCCTGAAGAAAGCGCGTGAGGAGACCCTCAAGAAGACGCACGGTCATTATCCGGCGCCGCTCGCGGCAATCGATGCCGTTGCCGCCGGCTACAGCGGCGGGCCCGGGCAGGGGTACCGCGAGGAGTCGCGTCTGTTTGGAGAGATGGCGGCGACCGCCGTGTCGAAGGAGCTCATCTATCTGTTTTACGCGACGACGGCGTTGAAGAAGGATCCCGGTGTGGGAACCTCACCGGGCCAGTCACCGCCGGCCGTGAAGCCTGTCGAAAAGCTCGGCATTCTCGGCGCGGGCTTCATGGGCTCGGGCATCGCGTCGATCGCGGTGCAGCAGGGGACACTGGTGCGCATGCGCGACGCCGATCACGGACGCGTAGCGAAAGGGCTCGCCGCGGTGCGCGACGTTCTCAAGGAGCGGCTCACGCGCAAGCAGATTACGCGAGTCGAATTCGCCGACATGATGTCGCTCGTGGGCGGCACCATCGACTACTCGGGCTTTCCCAGTGTCGACCTCGTGATCGAGGCGGTGTTCGAGGATCTGAACGTCAAGCACGAGGTCCTGCGCGAAGTGGAAATGGTACTGCGGCCCGAGGCGATCTTCGCCTCGAATACGAGCACCATCCCCATCGAGGAGATCGCGACTGCTTCGTCGCGGCCCGGTCAGGTGCTCGGGATGCACTTCTTCTCGCCCGTGCACAAGATGCCGCTGCTCGAGGTGATCAACGCGCCGCAGACGGACCGTGACGTGACCGCGAGCGCAGTAGCGTTCGGAAAAAAACTCGGTAAGACTGTGATCGTCGTGAACGACGGCCCCGGATTCTTCGTCAATCGCATTCTGACTCCCTACATCAACGAGGCCGCGCGGTTGCTCGACCAGGGAGCATCCATTGAAGTCGTCGATCGCGCGCTCGTGGATTTCGGATTTCCTGTCGGGCCTATAACGCTCGTCGATGAAGTGGGACTCGACGTTGCGTCGAAGGCGGGGAAGATCATGCATGATGCGTTCGGCGAGCGCTTCGCGCCGTCGCAATCGGTGGGGGCAGTCGTCGGCTCGGGACGATACGGACGAAAGTCGAAGAAGGGCTTCTATCTCTATGACGAAGAGGGGAAAAAGGGTGAGGTGGACCAGTCGGTGTATTCGCTGCTCACCCCAGCCGCCCGGGAGGTCCCTCCATCGAGCGGCGCCGCGCCTGGCGTGCGCTCCGACTTCGCGGCTTCGGAGATTCAACAGCGGACTGTTCTGCCGATGCTGAACGAGGCGGCGAGGTGTCTCGACGAAGGCGTGATCCGCTCTCCGCGCGACGGCGATGTCGGCGCAGTGTTCGGATTTGGATTTCCGCCGTTCCGAGGGGGACCGTTCCGCTACATGGATTCGCTCGGACTTCCGGAAGTGGTCCGCCAGCTCGAGGAGCTGAACGACCGATTTCCGGGCCGCTTCGCACCGGCCGACCTGCTCGTTGGGATGGCGCGTCGCAACGACACGTTTCATGCGCCGTCGTGAAGCTGAGCTGGGCGATCACTCCGGTAGCGATGCTGGTCGCAGGTTGCATGTCCGGCAGCACGAGGGCGAATCCGGGACGAGTCGCGACAGCCAACGCAGTGCCGTTGACAGCCGGCCCGCGCACACGGGCCGAGCTTACGAGCTATCAGGAGACGTCACGCTACGCCGACGTCATTGCGTTTCTCGATGCGCTCCGCGGCCGCACCGAGCTCTCATTCGGATCGCTCGGCAAATCGACAGAGGGCCGCGACATACCGTACGTGGTTGCATCGCGACCGCGCGTGTCCACGCCGGATGAGGCTCGCCGCCTCGGGCGGCCGATAGTCTACGTGCAGGGCAACATCCACGCGGGAGAAGTGGAAGGAAAGGAGGCGCTGCTGGCGCTGGTTCGCAATCTGACGTCCACGCGTCCCAACGTTCTCGACTCGATAATTCTGATCGCTGTCCCGATCTACAACGCGGACGGAAACGAGAAGCTCGCGCCGCAGGAGAGAAACCGCGGCTCTCAGAACGGGCCCGAGATGGTTGGCCAGCGCGCAAACGGTCAGGGGCTCGATCTCAATCGGGATTATGTAAAAGCCGAGGCGCCTGAGACGCGCGGCGCTCTGGCGCTGTTCAATGCCTGGGATCCGCACGTCTTCGTCGATCTTCACACGACCAACGGCAGCTATCACGGCTACGCCCTGACGTACGCGCCGCCGCTCAACCCCGCGTCGCCGTTGGGTGCTTTCACGCGGGATTTCGTGCTTCCTGCTCTCAGAACGCGAATGCAGCAGCGCCACGGCTTCGCGACTTTCGACTACGGCGACTTCATCTCCGACGACACTCTGTCCAAGGGATGGGCGACGTTCGATCCGCGCCCGCGCTACGGAACCAACTATTACGGGTTGCGCGGACGCATCGCGCTCCTGAGCGAAGCGTATTCGCACGATCCCTTCGCGCGTCGCGTCGCCTCGACATACGCGTTCGTGCAGGAGATTCTCACACTCATCGCTCAGAATTCCGACACCGTCCGCAAGCTCACAGCGGTTGCTACCAGTCGGGCGGCCGAGTGGAACCAACCGGGCCGGATGACGGCCTCGGTCCCCATTCGCTCAGCTCCACTCGCGCGGCCGGATTCGGTCGAGGTCATCGCCGAAGCGATCGAGCGCCTCGGGGATTCGAGCCGCACGGAACCTGGAGTTCCGAGGGGGCGCCGGCGAACGGGCCGGTTCACAGCTGTCCGGATGCCGGTGTACGACCGTTTCCGTCCCACGCTTTTTGCGCCGCCACCTTTGGCATACGTGCTGGCACCGGGCGATACACAGGCGGTGCGGCTCCTGAGATTGCACGGCGTCAGGGTTGATTCCCTTGCCGCGACTCGGCTGGCAGTCGCCGAGACTTTCGTCGCCGATAGCGCGATTGCGTCCTCGCGGCCGTTTCAGGGGCATCGCGAGCTTCGTGTCGCAGGGCGCTGGATGAGTGAGCGGCGCGAGCTGCGGTCTGGCTCGTACATAGTACCGACGCGCCAACCCTTGGGTTCGATTATAATCTACCTGCTCGAACCCTTGAGCGATGACGGGCTCGTCACCTGGAACCTCTACGACGACGCATTCCGTTCCGGGGGTGCCTACCCCGTGCTCAGGGTGATGAGCGACCCCCAGCCTGCACCCCGTCAGCCAAAAGTCGAATAGATGCTTCGCAACGCCCTGCTCTACCTGTCCAGTCAACCCAAAGTATTCAGCTTCGTCCGGCACAACCGAATGGCAAAGGGCTTCGCCTCACGCTTCGTTGCCGGCGAGACGCTGGACAGTGCACTCGCCGCGGTGAAGAAGCTCAACGACAAGGGAATCACCGCCTCTCTCGACCTCCTCGGAGAAAGCGTTCGAAACGAGAAGGAAGCTCGTGAATCCGCGCGCCAGTACATCCGAATGCTCGATCGAATCAGGGAGACCCGGCTCGACGCCAACGTATCGGTGAAGCTAACGGCGATGGGGCTCGACCTTGCCGAAGACCTCTGCATTGCGAACATGCAGGACATCCTCGAGTGCGCGCGGAAGAATGAGACCTTCGTTCGCATCGACATGGAGGGTAGCGACTACACGCAAAAAACCCTCGACATCTTCCATGAGCGGCTCTTCCCGTCGTTCAGGGGAAATGTCGGAATCGTTCTGCAGAGCTATCTCTATCGGGCGTTTCAGGACGCGCAGGAGGCAAACACCGCCGGCGCGCGCGTCCGGCTTTGCAAGGGGGCGTACAAGGAGCCCGTTTCGGTTGCGTACCCCGACAAGGCCGACGTCGACGACTCCTATCTCCGCTGCATGCGCGCGCTGCTGCTGGACGGCAACTACCCCGGCATTGCAACTCACGATGAGCGCATGGTGCGCGAGACGAAACGATTCGCGCGCGACAATCAGGTCGATTCGAGCCGCTTCGAGTTCCAGATGCTCTATGGTGTGCGCCGTGATCTGCAGGAAAAGCTCGTGCGCGAAGGGTACAGAATGCGTGTCTACGTTCCATTCGGGACGCAGTGGTATCCCTATCTCATGCGGCGCCTCGCGGAACGGCCGGCGAACGTCGCATTCATCACCGGAAACGTCCTGAAGGAGATGGTCGGGCGGAACCGCACTTAGCATGGGCCAGTTCCTTCCCGCCGATCATTCGCTTGGCGACGCCAACACCATTGGTGGTTACATGGCGGTACACGCCAGGCCCGCGGCGTTCGAGGGGAAGGATGGCGCGTCGTACAGCGTGGAGATTCTCGCCGACCAGACCGGCGAGAGCGAGAGACCATTCGCCGCGTACCTCCTCTTCGTGAAGTGGCGTGAAGGAGACCCCGTCGCTGCGGGGCATCTCGAGACCGATTATCTGGCGTACGGTACGACGGAAGCCGCGGCGCTCGCCGAGCTCGGGGCGATGAAGCTGAGCGAAGTGCGAAGCCTGCTCGATCTACTCATCGCAGAGCGGGCGGCAATCGAGTCGGATCGCACTCCTGATGACGTCAGGTGGTGGGATGCGATGCGCGGCGAAGGCGACGTGTGACCGGCGCTCCGAGACGATCGCGCGAGACCGGCGTCGTGATGAAAGGGACTGGGGGAATCTGGCAGGTCCGAACGGGCAAGGGCGAGACACTCGACGCCTCTCTTCGGGGGCGACTGAAGAAAGAACGGAACGACATCCTCAAGCTGGCTGTTGGCGACGATGTGGTCGTCGAGCGCGACGCCGATGCAAGCTGGGCGATCTCCGAGATTCTGCCGCGGCGGTCGCAGCTCGCGCGGCGGTTGCCCGGCGAAGGCCGCGGCGAGCGGATTGTCGCCGCGAACATAGACCAGGTCGTGGTGGTGTTCGCAGCCGCGAATCCCGAGCCTCACGTCCGGATGCTCGACCGGTTTCTCGTGATAGCCGAGGGAAACGATCTTCACGCGCGGGTGGTGATCAACAAGATCGAGCTGGTGAATCGTGCTGAAACGGAAAAGCGCTTCGCCGACTATGGCCGCGCTGGATATCCGGTTCACTTCACGAGCGTGAAGCAGGGCGTGGGACTCGACGAGCTTCACGACGCGCTCGCGGGACGAACGTCGGTGCTGAGCGGGCCTTCGGGCGTCGGAAAGTCGTCGCTGATGAACTCGATGTATCCCGGCTTGAATTTGCGGGTCGGTGAGATCAGCGAGTCGGTGAACAAGGGCCGGCATACGACCGTCGGCGCTGTCCTGCATCCGTTGCCCCACTCGGGGCACGTCGTCGATACGCCCGGCCTCCGCGAAGTAGGGATGTGGGGAATGCCGTCGGAGGACCTCGACAAGTGCTTCCCGGAGCTCAGGCCGTATGTCGGCAAGTGTCGCTTCAACGACTGCACGCACCTGGCTGAGCCGGGTTGTGCCGTTACGGCGGCGGTCGAGTCGGGCGAGGTTTCACGCGAGAGATTCGAGAGCTACGCGAAGCTCCGCGGAGAGCTGGGAGAATCGGAGAAGAAGCTGGTGGACTACAGTCAGACTGCCAGGACGAGGAAAAGACGCTAGCAGACCACTGCGGATGGACTGCGGAGGCCACCGGTCGTGCGATTGGGCTTCCACTGCCGATTATCCGATAACGCCTTGGCGCATTCTCCTCGGCAATGTGACCAATGCCGAGTGGACTCCCGCGGGGCGGAGGAAGTAAGATATGGGTATGGCGATCGCAATGCCGCGTTATACCGTCGACGACCTGAGATGTACATCCCACCTTCCGAGCGGGTGAAAATCTGGTAGCTGCGGAAGTGCACTGCGGACTGCGGTACTACACTGCGGACTGCGGACTAAACTGCGGACTGCGGTACTACTCTGCGGACTGCGGTACTACGCTGCGGACTGCGGACTAAGGATCAGTTACAAACTGCGGAAGCCGCCGGCGGCGAAGTTTAGGGCCTGGCGGCGGACCTCGGGCGGATCAAGCGATCGCGCTCTCGCGGGATGATTGCCAGGAGGAGCCGGCGGATCTCTTCGAGCGCTCGTGCCCGTGCCTTTACGATTTCATCGCCGAGGACGGCCACTGATGCGTCGTACCAAACCATGCTCTCGCGGGCGGAGCCTAGCGCATATTCGTAAAATCGGACGTGGTCGCGGCCTGAGCTACGCGAATAACCCTCCCCGAGATTGGCCCCAATCGAACCAACAGCAGCATAAAGCTGTCCCGCAACTTTTTCCGTGACACGATGATGTTTCAGCGTCTCGCAATCATTCCAGGCGAGCTGAATCAGCTCGGTGTAAAGCTGATACACTCTCATTCTCGACAGGGGATCCCGAATCCAATGTTCCGCCAGGCCGTCCGCATTTGCCATTATGCGGAAGGTATCGTCTTGACACAGGCTGGTCGGTTCGGAAACACGCCGAAGAAAGCGAAACCTCGCAGGCAGAACGAGGAAGCCGACCAGTTCCGCGGCCCGCAGTTTGATCCGCAGTCCGCAGCGTAGTACCGCAGTCCGCAGTTTAGTCCGTAGTCCGCAGTGTCGTAGTACCGCAGTCCGCAGCGCGCTTCCGCAGTCCGCAGTGCAGTACGCAATAAACTGTTACCGCATGACCTCCCCAAGAAAATTCTCAATCGCGTACGTACTCAACTGGCCGCATGGCCCGTTGAAGTTGTAATCGCACCCGTGCGTTGCCCACGGGAGCCGCAGAAGGAAGTGCGGCCGATTCGCGGCCGCCAGCTTCGCAGCGAGGCGCTCGCTCTGTCGCACCCACACGAGCTCGTCCTTTTCACCGTGTATCAGCAGTGTCGGCACCGTCGAGGCTGAAACGAAATTGATTGGAGACGCTGTCCGGTACGCCTCCGGCTTCGTGCGCGGATTCCCGGCGAGATACGCTTCAAGAATCTCCGTGCTGTTGAGAACCCGCGGATTCGAAGGATTCTCGTAGCCGAACACCTGGTCCGACGGAGCGTAGAGCGCGGCCGCTCCGCGAATTGCCGGATCCCTCGCCGTGTACGCCGCCAGGAGCGCGAGCTGCCCGCCGGCTGAGCGGCCAACGAGGGCTATTCTGCTCGCATCGACCCCAAAGCGGGCCGCATTCGATTTCAGGAACTGGATTGCGCTCCTTACGTCCTCGCTCGCAGCGGGATGGGGAAACTGGGGCGCAAAGCGATAGCTCACGGCCGCTACCGCGTAGCCATGCGCTGCGAGGTAGCGATTCAGCTCGCGGAGATCAGCCCGCGACCCGCCCCGCCATGATCCGCCGTGAATCATGACCACGAGCGGCAGAAGATCACCTGCTTGTCTCGTCGGCCGATAAAGATCGAGACCCAGCGGCTTTCCATTCCGCCGCACATAGGTCATTGTGTCGACGCGAACCGAAGGCGAGCGAACGCCAGTGAACAGCTCACGGTGTACGAACGGCGTTGTCCGCGCCGGCGCGTCCTGCGTCTGCCTCGGGTTCCTGCCTCCGAACGCGGAAATCAGCTGACCGGGAAGAGTTTCCGCGATCGGCGAAGCGCGGAGAAGCGGTGAGAGCGCCAGCGCAACGGCGATTAATGCGAGGACTGCGGAAAGCCTGCCCGGAAGGGTCTTCCACCATCCCGGCAAGAGGAGGATCAAGGCGGCGATCAGCGCCAGCACATGCCCCCACTCCGTGACGCCGATGGACAGCTGCCATCCCAGATAGGTCGGGGCAGGCAAAACAGCGAGCAGCGAGACAGCGAATAACACCAGCGCGAGGAGGAGCCGAACGTAGTTCACGGCCCGCACCCCGCCGATCGCAGGATCATTCCGACTCTGATGCCAGCTCTACCGTCCACTCAACCGGGACATCGGGACGCAGCGAATCCCTCACCGAGCAGTACTTCGTGACTGCAAGCTCCACCGCACGCTCGGCGTGCACTCGCTCAATACCCGTCCCTCCGATCCGGTAGGACATCATCACGTGCTCCAGACGGCGGGGAATCGTGTTCACTCTGTTCGCCACGACATCTATCTCGAGCGACTCCACTGGCGTTCTCCGTTTGGCCAGTATGTCGACCACGTCAACAGCGGTGCACGACGCCAGCGAAGCCAGCAGACCGTCCACCGGGCTTGGCCCGGTCATCCCGTCTCCGTCGAATCGCACGGCGGGTCGGCCAGGACGTCCGACGTCGAACTTGCGTTCGCTCACCCATTTCAGTTGGACTCGAGACGGCCTGCCCTTGGCAGCCGCCTCCTGGAGCCCCTCGGTTGAGGCGCGGAACCCGCCGGACGTTGGGGGGCCGGTCACTTTGGACCGCCCCTCTCGATCGGTGCACGAACGGCGTTGCCCCATTCCGTCCAGCTCCCATCATAGTTACGAACTTTCTCGTAGCCGAGGAGCTTCGTGAGAACGAACCAAGTATGTGACGATCGCTCACCGATGCGGCAGTAGGCGATGACGTCGTCGTTGGGCCGGAGCCCCTGCTCCTTCTCATAGATCGCGCGCAGCTCGAACGCGGATTTGAACGTTCCGTCGGGATTCGCCGCGCGAGCCCACGGGACACTCTTTGCTCCGACGATATGGCCGCCGCGGAGCGTTCCCTCCTGCGGATAGTCGGGCATGTGCGTTTTGGCCCCGCTGTACTCGTCGGGTGACCGAACGTCCACCAGCGGCTTGCCACGTTCCGAGTGCTCTCGAACCTGATGGAAGAATGCGCGAATCTCGTCGTCCGACCGCTGAGGCGCCTTGTAATCCGTGTTGTCGAACTTCGGCATTTCCGTTGTCATCGGACGCGTTTCCTGTTCCCACTTGATGCGGCCGCCGTCGAGCAGCTTCGCGTTGGTGAATCCGAAAAGCTGGAACACCCAGTACGCGTAAGCTGCCCACCAGTTGTTCTTGTCGCCGTAAAAGATGACGGTAGTGCTCTCGTCTATTCCTTTCGACCGGAGCAGCGTCTCGAACTGCTCCGACGAGACGTAGTCACGTAGAACGGGGTCGTTCAGGTCTTCGTGCCAGTCGACCTTCTGCGCGCCGGGAATGTGGCCGGTGTCGTAGAGAAGAACATCCTCGTCGCTTTCGATGATTCGGATGCCGGGATCGTCGAGGTGGGCGGCCAGCCACTCGGTGCTGACGAGTACTTCGGGGTGAGTGTATCCCTTCTGCGCGATGGACTGATCATCGTCCCGCGTCGGTGTCGTTACCGGCATGATGGCTCCTGTTATTGCGCGTATTCTCAAACAACGCTTGCCTTGCGCGACTGTCAACCGGAGCACGACTGCCTCATCTTACGCCATGGGCCAGTACCGTCATCACGTCTTTGTCTGCACGAGTGGAAAAACGTGCCCGCTCGCGAAGTCGGCTGAAGTGCATGCAACGCTCAAAAGGGAGGTGGCCGCAGCCGGAATTCGTGACGCGGTTCGCGTGAATCATTCCGGGTGCATGAGCCAATGCGGGCATGGGCCGATGGTTGTCGTCTACCCGGATGACATCTGGTACGCGGCGGTGGACGAAGCGGGCGCCCGCCGCATTGTCACAGAGCACCTCATCGGCGGGCGCGTTGTAACCGATTATCTCTACATCGCGCCGCCGGGCGATAACAAGCTGCCGGGCACGGAATGAAGCGACCGCGGACTGATTCGCGCGCTGGCTAGCTGGCCCACATGGCGATGGAAATCCGCGAGCCGGTCATGGAGCCGTATTCCCACCATGTTCTGGTATGTACCGGCAGCTTTTGCTCGCCCGAGCGACGCGGCCGCGCACTGTACGCGCACCTCGCCGAGCTCCTGGAGCGGGAGGATCTTCTCTTCGGGCCCACGCGCGTGAAGCGTGGCGAGACGCCGTGCCTCGGCGTCTGTGCAGGAGGGCCGATCGTGGTGGTTTATCCCGAAGGCGTATGGTACGGCAACGTCACATTCGACTTACTGGAGCGGATCGTAGTCGAGCATCTCAAGAACGGACGCGTCGTCCACGAAGCGGTATTCCATCGCCTCGCACCGATAAGAAAGGTCTAAACAGAGAAAGACAAGACAGGAGCCGGCAGAGGTGCAGGAAGCGGCTTGGAGGTGCGACCGCGAAGGACAGCGTCGGGTGAGGCCGCAGAAACCATCTATCCTGGTGTAGTCAGCTGCAACCTGGCGGCCGAAAATTCTGCCGGCTCCCAGCATGCTCTTCTCTGTTTACAGATTGATTTACAAATGATCATGCCGCTGGAACACACGTCGGATGGCATACCTCGTGCCTCTCAATGTCGTGTTCGGTACACATATTCTTGGAGGCAGCATGGCAGGAAAAAGGGAGCTCATCGAGCCGCACGAAGGTGACGAGCGGTACATGAGACGGGACGAATCGGGCCAGTTCACCGAGAGCGACGACATGAACCGGTCTCTCTCTCGCGACAACGATCGCGAAGCTCAGCACACGTCGGAACCGGGTCAGGGCGACAGGGGCGACAGGGGCGACAGGTCACAGAGCGATCAAGGCAGCTCTGGCGACACCAGCAGAAAGGGCAGTTCCAGCAGCTCCAGCAGCTCGCGTAAGTCGGGCAGCCCGCGCGGCGCTGCGGGCAGACGCAACAAGGGCGGCACGGGCGGCACGGGCAGCGGCGGCGGCCGATAATCACTTTCAGCAGCACCCACCAGCGGGCGAGAGACAGCATCTCTCGCCCGCTTCCGTTGCGAGCAGCCTTTACTTACTCTCCACGAAATGCCGAGCCCGTTCAATCCGCGCCGCCTCGCGTTTGGCGCGGCAAGAAGGTTCATCTTCGACAACCGCGACCCTGAGGCCGTACTCGAGCGGATGGCCGGCATTGATCGCTACGGCAACATCCTGCCGTCAACCTCATTACATCCCGAGACCCTCATGTCCCGACCACGTGACCGCATACTTGCGAACCTCGATGAGATGTACAGTGAGGCCTTCGAGCGCGCGAAAGCTGCCGACGACCAGTCGCAGATGGCGTCGCTCGATTTCGCTTACCGCCGCGAGCAGCTCTACTTCGAGATCCTCCTCGACGTCCGTGACGCGCTGGAGCGTCGCTGATCACACGCCTCCGCCGAAGCAGGACAACCCGTAGGGCGGCCAGGTCGTGAGCGAGACTGCGCTCTGGATCGCGTTCAACGCCGGGGTTCTTGCCGTTCTGGCTCTAGACCTCGGCGTCTTCAACAAGAAGGCCCACAAGATCTCAGTGAAGGAAGCCGCGATCTGGAGCGGCGTGTGGATCACGCTGTCTCTGGGGTTCGCCGGGGTCATCTACAGGATTCGTGGCAAGCAGGCGGCGCTCGAGTTCGTGACGGGCTACCTCATCGAGTACTCGCTCTCGATCGACAACATCTTCGTCATCGTCCTGATCTTCTCCTACTTCAGGATCGCGGAAAAGTACCAGCACCGCGTGCTGTTCTGGGGAATCATCGGCGCCCTCGTGATGCGCGGAGCGATGATCGCGATGGGTGCGCTGCTCATCCAGCGATTCCACTGGATACTTTACGTGTTCGGCGCATTTCTGGTCTTCACGGGGATCAGAATGGCCATGCAGGACGAGACGGACATCGAGCCTGAGTCAAATCCTGTTCTGCGCCTCGTACGCCGCCTTCTTCCGGTGACCCCCGATTTTCGGGGTCAGGACTTCTTCGTCCGCGAGGAGGTCCGGACCGTGAGCGGGTCCGGAGGCGCCCAGACCCGCCTCATGGCAACGCCCCTATTTATAGTATTGGTGCTGGTCGAAACAACCGACCTGATCTTTGCAGTTGACTCGATCCCGGCCATTTTCGCGATCACCCAGGACCCGCTCCTCGTCTATACCTCGAACGTCTGCGCGATCCTGGGGCTGCGGTCCCTGTTTTTCATGCTGGCGGGCGTGATCCATCGCTTCCATTACCTGAAGCTTGGCCTTGCCGTGGTGCTGACATTTGTGGGGGTAAAGATGCTCATAAGCAGCCAGTATGAGATTCCCATTGGAGCCTCGCTGCTGGTGATCGCGGGCATTCTCGGGCTGTCAGTGATAGCGTCGATTGCCTTTCCTCGCGACGCGCCACCGCCGAGAATCGGGTAGCGCAAGCTGGAAGCGGCAAGCGGCAAACGGGTAGCGGCCGACCTCTGGGCGGCTAGCGGGTAACGGCCAGCAGGTACGAGGTACGGGCACCGGGGAAACGGGAAACGGCAGCCCGGTAACGGTAATCCAGGTTTTTGGTAAGAAATCTTTCCCGGAGCCGGTCAGGGACTTATGTTTCCGGTCCGGAAAATCGACCGCTCCTGCACCCAAATACCCTTCGGTCCCAGTACCGCAGAACCACCGGCCTGTGCGCCGGAACAAGGAGAATCTGATGCTCAGTGTCTTCTCGCGACCGTCGCGCCTTGCCGTCCTTGCGGCGCTCCCAGTCCTTCTCGCCGCAAAGCCGCTCGCGGCACCGATGGCCGGTGGCACAACCTACGAGTTCATAGTCCGCTCGCAGATGGGCGATGCCAAGGAATCCGTCACGATGCGCGGCCGTGGAACCTTTGCCGGCAATGAGGGCCGCATCGAGATTGTCCAGGCTTCCACCGCCAGTGGCTCCGAGGTCTTCGGAGGGAAGGGCTCGTACTTCCTCGTGCTCGATGGCGGAAAGAAGATGCTCCTCGTCGATCCCAGCAATAAGCACTACATGGCGTGGGACATGGCCAGCATGCTCGCCGGCATGAGCAAGATCGTGAATGTTGTCGGCGGTCTCGTCAAAATGGAGATGTCCGACATCAGGATCGACGCGCAGAACCTGGGCGCCGGTGAGACGATTCAGGGATATCCGACGGTGCGTTACCGGATGATAGAGAACTATACGATGAGCGCGAAGCTCTTCGGAAAGAGCTCGAAGTCCCGCAGTGAAACGACCACCGACTACTACTTCGCTCCCGCGCTCAAGAATCTGGCGAACCCCTTCGTATCGAGCGGCAGGCAGATGGCACAATCGTTCGACATGTTCAACAATCCGGACTACAAGAGCCAGATGAACGCGGCGATGGCGAAGGTCCAGTTTGGCGTCCCGGTCAAGACCGTCGTGAAGACCGTCTCCACGGACGAGAAGGGAAAGCAGACGGTGAGCATCGTGACTAGCGAGATGGTCAACTTCAAGAACATCGATGTGCCGAAGTCGACGTTCGCGGTTCCCGCCGGCTACGCCATGGTCGAGATGCCGAAGCTCGACGCGAACATCGCGGCGGGTAAGACCGACGCGGACGGCAAGCCCGTCTCCGGTCCCGCGCTCAACGCCGACTCGATTACCGCAGCCGCGAAGCAAGGCGCTGCCGAGGCAGTGAAGGAAGGCGTGAAGGAAGGAGCGAAGGAAGCGACTGCCAAGAAATTGCGCGGCATCTTCAAGCGATAAATGCCGGAATTGCGTGAAACGCGGTAGCTTTCGGGCTACCGCGTTTTTCGTCTCAGGGAGGTAGCTGGCAGTGGCCCCCAAACTCACTGACGCCGATCGAGCGGCGAGCGTTCGGACGCTGGCTCGAATGCTCGACTCGGCCGTTCGAATACCAGGAACCGGCATTCGCGTGGGCGCCGATTCCGTTTTCGGACTCATCCCGGTTGTTGGCGATATCGCCGGCGCCGCTCTCTCGGGCTACATAGTGCTCGCGTCGGCCCGGCTTGGTGCACCGGCCTCGACGATTGTCCGAATGATGGTCAATATCGGTATCGACACGATTGTCGGTGCGGTGCCCATTCTGGGCGACTTGTTCGACATTGGCTGGCGCGCCAACACTCGAAACGTCGCGCTGCTGGACAGTCACATGGTGGGGTCGTCCCGGAGTCAACGGGCCAACCGCTGGGTCGTCGTCGCGGTCCTGCTCGCTCTCCTGCTTCTCGCAGTCGGCGCGGTCGCGCTGAGCGTCGCGGTGTTCCGCTTTCTGGCCGACCTCGCGATGTCGCCGAGCTGAGTGGTTTCGGTTATCAGCCCGGCAATGCCAACTCCCTATGAGAGCGCACAGCTCATTCTCAAATTGTTCGAGCTGCGTCGAGAGCCGGTGCTCCGCGAAGCACGACAGTGGTTTCTCGGGCTGCCAACAACGAGATCCTCGCGACCTTTGCGAAGATTCAACCATTTCTCGAGGAGCTTCGCTCGTTACGCGGTAATCCCAACCTGTGCCGGAACATGGAAAGCGTCGTGATGGGCGTGCCCGGCGCCGCGGAGCTGCTCGAGTTGCGCCGCAACCAGTTCCGCGCCGCCGCAAAGGCTCGTGAAGCGGCCGAGCTACAGCCTGCTTCCTGACGCCGGCACACACCATCGCGCTTCCTCTCAACCCATTACCCCGGACGGCGCATGTTCAAGACGATGTTTTTTCTCCACAGACGCATTGGGACGACCTTCGAAGAGTTCCAGCTCTACAGCAGGGACGTGCACGTGCCGATGGTTGGGGCGGTACCAGGGCTCGAGCGGTACGTGATCAACCATGCGGTCGCCAATCCGGCTGCCAATGCGGCCGCCTGCGATGCCGTCGCCGAGCTGTGGTTCGGCTCCGAGCAGGACTTCCAGGCGGCGCTCGTGTCCCCCGAAGGCATCGCCGTGCTCGGCGATCAGGCGAACTACCTGGACCTCGAGCGCACGCACGTGCTGATCATGGATGAAGCGGTGATCATCTGAGTGGCGTTCTCCGTTTTTCATCTCGACCGGAATCTCCTCAAGGGGATCAAGGAGCTCGGATTCACTCGACCCACTCCGATTCAGACCGACGCGATTCCGCCGGCGCTGGAAGGGCGGGACATTCTGGCGTGCGCTTCAACCGGAAGCGGTAAGACCGCCGCCTTTCTTCTTCCGATTCTGAACAGGCTGGTCACGAGGCCGCGGGGCAAGACGCGCGCACTGGTGCTCACGCCGACGCGCGAGCTCGCGGCGCAGATCGTCGAGCAGCTCAACGCGCTGGCTGTGCACACACCGGTGACGGCATGGCCGATTATCGGCGGCGTTGGAATGGGGCCGCAGGAGCACGCATTCCGCAGCGGGATGGATGTTCTCGTCGCGACGCCCGGCCGCCTCCTCGATCACCTCAGGTACCCGTACTCCAGGCTCGATTCGGTGGAGTACCTGGTTCTCGACGAGGCCGACCGCATGCTGGACATGGGCTTCCTTCCGGACATTACGCGGATTCTGAAGCACCTTCCTCCGAAGCGGCAAACACTCTTCTTCAGTGCTACGATACCGGGTCCTATCGCGCGGCTCGCCGGCCAGATGCTCAGGAATCCGGCGACGATCAATCTCCAGCGCGCTTCGGCGCCCGCGGTTGGGATAACTCAGGCGGTTTATCCGGTACCGCAGGAGCTCAAGGCCGCGCTTTTCCTTTCGCTATTGAAGCGTGGAGATCTGAAGCAGGCGCTTGTCTTCACCCGCACCAAGCATCGCGCCAACCGGCTCGCCGACAATCTCGTCAGGAACGGCATCGCGGCGGAGAGAATCCACGGAAATCGCTCTCAGGTGCAGCGCACCGCTGCGCTGGCGGGATTCAAGAGCGGCAGATACCCGGTGCTTGTCGCGACTGACATCGCCGCTCGCGGAATCGACGTGGAGGCGCTCGGTCACGTTGTGAATTTCGACGTGCCTCCTGCGGCGGACGATTACATCCACCGCGTTGGAAGAACCGGGCGCGCTGAAATGACCGGTGAAGCGTTCACATTCGTCGCGCCGGACGAGGAGGGCGATCTGCGGACCATCGAGCGTGCGCTTGGACGCCGTCTTCCGCGAGTCACCGTTCCGGAGTTCGACTACAATGCCCGTCCAGCGGGGCGACTGGAAATTCCCATCAGCGAGCGAATCGCCGGCATCCGTGCGCGGAAGAAAGAGGAACGGTCGAGAGCCGCGGCGAAAGCAGCCCGACGGGCGGGCCATAGCGGCAGCGAACGCGCTGGCCCTGCCGGCACCAAGCGTCGGGAAACTCGCGACGCAAAAAGCGCCGGCGGGCACGGGCCGAAGAGCCCGCGCCGCCGACGCAGCCGCTAGTCTAGATCTTCACGAGCTCGACGCGCCGGTTGTTCGAGCGACCTTCAGCGGTGTCGTTGCCGCCGACGGGTTTCGAATCACCGAATCCCTTTGACTCGAGCCGCCCGGCATTCACTCGGTACTCTTTCACAAGAGCAGTCTTCACTGCCGCTGCGCGCTTGTCGCTCAACGTGCGATTCGCGTCCTTCGCGCCAACATTATCGGTGTGACCTTCGATTCGCAGCTTCAGCTCCGGGTGCTGCTCGAGCATCGCCGCAATCAGCTTCAGTGTCGGCGTCGACTCCGGACGCAGCCTGTCGCTGCCCGTATCGAAGAGCAGTCCCTGCGTTGCGGTGTGACCGGCAGCCATGAGATCGTCATAGATGGACTTGCGGCTTTCGGCAACGCGGATTCGCCCGACGTAGGCGGGGTTCTCGTCGCTCCGTGCATCGATGACGAGATGCAGGACCTTCGATCTCTCGAAGTTGGCGTTGGGCACATTGGCCAGCCGCTTCTCGTCGAGATAGACCTTCACGTATTTGCCGTCGCCGAGGATGCGGAGCTGTGCCGGCTTCCCACGGTAACGGAGTCTGCTCGGCTCGTTGTTGGTGAGCTTGACCTCGCCGCCGCCACCGCCACGCAATGCTACTCCGTCGCTTCCCCAGCCGATTACCGACGTGCCTGCGTCATCGATGCGCCCTACGCTGCCGCGAAGATGAAAACCCGCTCCGTCGAGCGATGGCCGGTTGATGACGTCGATCTCGATGGTGAACCGCTGCGGCAGAACTTCCGGTAGCGGTATCGTGAGCTTGCTCTGGCTCGTCGCGCGCAAAGTGCGCCGGCCGCCGAGCTCGGCGACTTCCATGTTTCCTTCGACGAACTGAAGGCGCGTCGGGAAGTTGCCAACCTTATCCTCTGTAAAGTCGGCGTAATAGATCACTCTCTCGCCGGGAACGAAGTCATAATTGGTCCAGAGCACTGCGACCGGAGCGGCGGGTGCTGCGACCGGAGTCGCGGCGCCTGCCATCGCAGCCGGGCCGCCACTGCCGGCCATTCCCTGCATGATCTTCATCGCCGCCGCCATCTCGGCGCCGTTGCCCTGCATCATTTTCATCGCCGCCGCCATGTTGGCGCCGGACATTCCCGCGTCCTTCATCGCAGCCGCGGCTGCGGCGTTGGACAAGCCGTTCATTTGCATCATCTTCATCGCAGCGGCGGCGGTAGCTGCGTCCGATACTCCACTTCCGCCGCCGCCCTTGATCATTTTCATTGCTGCGGCTGTCGCTGCGGCGTTCGACAGTCCACCGCCGCCAATCGCGCCCATTGCACCGCGCGCAGCAGCGCCGGCTATTCCGCCTTGTCCCATCGCCTTTGCGGCCGCACCCGCCGCGGCAGTAGACGCAGCGCCGGTCGCCATCGCCGCAGCTGTACCGCCAACGCCCTGGCCCGAGAGCATACCCATGATGCCGCTGTTGGCGCATGGTCCCTGACCCGTCACGGCAGACGCAACTGCTGCTCCGGGCACGACGGTGCACGCAACACCAATTGCTGCGCCCTTCACGGCATCAGTGCCCGCAGCCTTCGCAGCAGCCTGCACGGTTTTGTTGCCGGCGACTGCCTTCGCCTTGTTCATGAGGCCGCCGAATCTCCCGGTTTTTTTGGGCTTGAGAGAATCGGGAACGACCGAGTCGGCTGGTGTTGCGGGGGCGGCTGGGGCCTGTGCTCCAGCGAGAGCGGCGACCGAGGCGACGAGCAGCATCGTCAACGGTGTGAGATGCATGCGCGACATGTAGGGCCTCGAGGGCTGCAATAAAAGTTTTGACTACGCGGATTGGAACATGTGGCGCGCCCGCGCTTATAGCAAGCAAATCACTTCTGCGTGGCTTTGAGAGGTGAGTCGCTTTCAGCCGGCCACTCAGCCGCTGCAGGGGGCACGAACTATGAGACCGGCAAGACCAGAGAGGGAATCAGGGGGTTAACGGCCGTGGGAGCTAGTACTTCGCGATCTCCCTGTAGGCCGTCTTGAAGTCCTCGACCTGCGGCAGGATCGCGTCCTCGAGCTGCGGCGCATAGCCCACGAACGTATCGGTTGACGCAACGCGGCCGACGGGAGCGTCGAGCCACGCAAAACATTCCTGGGCGATCGCGGCCGCGATCTCGGCGCCGTAGCCCCACGAGAGGGAGTCCTCGTAAGCCACTATGACGCGCGACGTCTTCTTCACCGACCCGAACACCGCCTGCTTGTCCCACGGGCTCAAAGTGCGGAGGTCGATTACCTCGACGGAAATTCCCTCGTCCGCCACTGCGTTAGCCGCCGTGAGCGCGCGCTGCAGCGTCGCGCCATAAGTCACGAGAGTCAGATCGGTTCCTTCGCGTACGATTTTCGCCTTGCCGAACGGAATCATGAAGTTCGGCCCGGGATTCGGGCTCTTGTTATAGGTCTGTCTATAGAGATGCTTGTGCTCGAGGAAGATCACGGGATCGTCGCAGCGGATTGCGGTGCGCAGGAGCCCGTTGGCGTCCAGCGCGGTCGCGGGACAAACCACTCTCAGTCCGGGACAGTGCGTGAACAATGTCGCGCCGGTCTGTGAGTGATAGATCGCGCCCCGGATATACCCGCCGTACGTCGTGCGCACGACGACAGCCGCTGAAAAGTTGTTGTTCGAGCGCCAGCGCATCGTCGCCAGCTCGTCGCGCAGCTGCATGTACGCGGGCCAGATGTAATCGAAGAACTGCACCTCGACTACCGGCTTGAACCCGCGGATCGCGAGACCGATCGCGCGTCCGACGATGTTGGCCTCTGCGAGCGGTGAGTTGTAGACGCGAGCGCCGCCGAATTCCTTCTGCAGTCCCCACGTCACCTTGAAGACGCCGCCTTTTCCCTTCACCTGGCCCAGGTACTTGTCGCGTGATACGTCGGCGACGTCCTGTCCGAAGACGAGAATCCTCTCGTCGCGGCGCATCTCGTCCTTCATGCATGTGTTCAGAAGGTCGACCATCGTAGTCGGCTCGCCGGTGAACTTCGGATCGTCCTCCGTATCGAACTGTTCTCCGGTCGGATCCACATCCGGTGAGTAGACACCGTAGTACACTGTGTCCGCGGCGGGCTGCGGTTGCGCGAGTGCGTCATCGGTTGCGGCGAGGACTATCGCGTCGACCTCTTCCTGGATCTGCTTGATCTGCTCGTCGGTCGCGTGTCCCTCTGCGACCAGCCATCTCGGAAATACGGTAACGGGATCGCGTGCTGCGTCTGCCTCCCGCTCCGCCGGAGGGCGGTACATCGTTTCGTCGTCGGAGAGTGAGTGCGAGTAGGGACGAATGACTTTCGCGTGAACGAGAGCCGCTCCCTTCCGCGCGCGCACGTGCGCGACCGCACGCGACATCACCTCGTGGCTCGCCAGCAGGTCGCACCCGTCGACTTCCTCGACGAGGAGGTTTGGAAAGGAGCGCACCAGGCGCGAGATGCTGCCGCCGGCGGTGTTGACTTCCACGGGAACGGAGATGGCGTAGCCGTTGTCTTCGACGAGATACAGAACCGGCAATGAGAGGTTCGTCGCCGTGTTCAGCGATTCCCAGAACTCGCCCTCGCTCGTCTGGCCTTCCCCTGTCGTTACGAGGACGATCTCGTCTTCCTTGAACCCTTCGCTGATCCCGATCAGCTTCGCGCGGAGAGTCGCTTCGCCAGAGCCAACAGCCTGCAGGAACTGGGTGCCAGTGGGAGACGACGCCGAAACGATATTGAGGTCCTTGTGGCCCCAGTGGCTCGGCATCTGCCGCCCGCCGGATGCCGGGTCCTTTGCCGCGCCGACTGCGGAGTAGAGCATCTCGGCTGGAGTCACACCAAGCATCAGGCACAGGGCGCGATCGCGATAATACGGGTAGAACCAGTCGTAACCCGGCTTCAAAATCATTCCGGCCGCCGTCAGAACTGCCTCGTGGCCGGCGCCCGAAATCTGGAAGAAGATCTTGTTCTGCCGTTTGAGCTGGACTTCCTTGTCGTCAATCCGCCGGGACAGGAGCATGTTCCGATAGGCCGCGACGAGCTCGGCCGAGCCGAGGCCGGCGGACGTTCGGGGGGATGTCTTTCGATCTGGAAGGGTCTTTGTGGCCATCTCTAGGGTCGGATTGCGTGGAATCGACGCTAATAATAGTAGCCGCAGCGGGGCGATGGCTACGACGCAGGGCCCTTGCCACGGCTCTCGGCTGCGTGGCCAGCAAATCGCGGTAGGACCGCCTGGTAAGTGTGAACTTTACGCGGGGAGCCGAACATGTTTAATCGAACGACCTGGGCCGCAGCCGCTCTATTCGCGGTCTTGACTGCGTGCAGTCAACGCGCCGTAACGCCGGCCGATTCTGCCACTGGAACGAATCCGCCGGGGTCGAACACCGGCGTGCCGGCAAATCAGCAGAGCGACTGGACAGCCATCGAGAAGATCGAGGCCGAGGCGAAGACGCTCGCAAAGACTGCCGGATGCACAGCGAGTGGCGATTGCAGAGCAGCGCCCGTCGGGTCGCGCGCCTGCGGGGGCCCGCGGTATTACCTGCCGTACTGCGCGAAGACCACCGACTCAGTCGCGCTCTTCCGCAAGCTCGACGAGGTCGCAAAGGCTGAGCAGGCGTACAACAGGAAGTACAACCTTGCGTCCACGTGTGAGTTCCGGATGCCGCCCACGGTGAACGCGGTCGGAGGATCGTGCGTGGCACAATAGCCCGGAAGCGTTACCTTCTCTGGCGAGTGTGACCCCAAGTCCCCAACCCTCGCCAGAGGACACAATGAATCTCGTCGCGCGCGCAAAGGCGATTCTGATGACGCCGAAGCAGGAGTGGCCCGTGATCGATGCGGAGCCGCTGAATGTCCGCGAGCTGTTGCTTGGTTATGTGCTTCCACTCGCCGCGATCGGGCCAATTGCACGGTTCATCGGCGTCTCGGTCTTTGGGCTCGGAGGAATTTTCCGGGTCCCGGTCGGAACTGCGCTTTCACAGGCGATAGTCGCGTTCGTTCTCGCCGTGATCAGTGTGTTCGTGCTCGCCTGGGTGATCAACGCCCTGGCGCCGCAGTTCGGCGCCACGCAGGACATGAATCAGGCAATCAAGCTCTCGGCCTACAGTGCAACCGCCGGATGGGTAGCGGGAATCTTCTATATCATCCCGGCACTGTGGATTCTTGCCCTGATTGGCGGACTCTACAGCCTGTATCTCTTCTGGCTCGGGCTACCGGTGATGATGAAGGTTCCTGCTGAAAAGGCGGTGCCCTACATCGTCGTAATCGTGATCGCGACGATTGTTTTCTACTGGATCACGGCGTTTATCGCTGGGCGAATGATGTACATGTAAGACCCGCAAATGCGAAGCACTGCTCGTGCGCAGCAGCCGCCACAACATTCCCGCCTTTAGTCGCCTAGAAGTCCACCGGTCTGAGGTAGGACTCGCCGATCGCGCTATGGCTGAGCATGGCGACGGTGGGCAGCTTTCGCTTCCAGTGTGTTCCCGCCAGTCGCCCGCGCACGAGCTCTACTTCCTCGCGGCTGAACCCGTGCGCCTCGATCTCGCTAGGCCCATACCCATGCACGAGCCAGTTGAGGATCTCGTCCGCCCGTGCGTAGGTGATCCCGAAATCCTCTTCGTCAGTCTGGCCCTCGATGAGATCAGCCGACGCGGGCTTCGACACGATCACGTCGGGTACTCCCAGGTGCCTCGCGAGCGCCCACACCTGTGTCTTGAACAGATCACCCAGCGGATTGATCGGCGGTGAGTCGTCGGCATGCCAGGTGAAGTACCCCAGAAGGCGCTCGGTCTTGTTGCCAGTCCCTATGGGCAACCCGCGATATTTTGCGGCGAGGTCGAACAGCGCGATCATCCGCGTCCGCGCCATCACATTGCCTCGCCGGGCGGGATCGGCGTCAGGCTCGCTCGCGAGATAACCGTCCACGGCCGCCGAGATGTCGACAGTTCGCGTTTCGATTCCGAGCGAGTCAATCACCAGCTGAGCATGCTCGAGGGAATCCTGACTGGAGGTGCGGTAGGGAAGTCGTACTCCAATGACGTTCGATGCGCCGAGCGCGCGGGCCGCGAGAAACGCGGTTACAGCTGAATCGACTCCGCCGGAGATTCCAATCACACACTTATCGAAGCGCCGCAGGCGGAATTCTTCTCTCAGAAAAGTTGTGAGCCAATCAGCCGTGAGCGCGGGATCGATGTCCAGCGATGGCGGGCCGATGATGCTCGGCGGCGCCGCGATAACCTCGACACTCCTATCACTTTTCATCCGCGACGATTCTGCCCGCTGACGCGACGTCGCCTCTACGGATTCGCCGTCGGAGCTGCCGGCGATTTCCGCCTCCATCTCACGTTTTGCTGTTGGAGAGCCTGTCCCTTCCAGCACCGGCTCGCTTCCGTTCCTCGAGGCGGGATCGTAGTCCACAGGCACCGGCTCGCTACGCTGGATTTTTCCAATCGTCCTTACCATGTGCGGAAGCATCGTTTGCAGATCGGTGAGCAGCGGCAGCTCCACGCGCGCTCGCGTGAGATCCGAGGTGTCGAGAGTAGCGATGATGATCGCCTCTTCCCAGAGCGGCGCGCGCAGCTTCACGTCGCCCTTCGGACCGGCCACCATCGAGCCACCGGCGAACGTCTTTCCACCCTCGGTACCTACGAGCTGCACGAGCGCTACAAAAACGCCGTGCTCCGAAGCGATGTCACGCGCGAGCCGCTCCCAGCGCTCGAGTGTGCTCGGGCCCGGCCTATCGTCGGTGCGCGGAACGACGCCACGCGCGGGCGAAGCCGACGCGATGAAGATCACCTGAGCGCCGTCGAGCGCCGCTATCGTGCCCGACAAGCTGTGCCACGCATCCTCGCAGACAAGCATCGCCGCGCGACCCCACGAGGTGTCGAACGCGCGAATCTCGAATCCGCGATCCACGAACCGCTCCTCGTCGAACAGCCCGTACGTCGGAAGAAAAACCTTGCGGTGGATGTGACGCACGACGGGAGCGTCGCCTCCCAGCGTCACATAGAGAGCGCTATTATAGATTGAGTTGTTCCAAACTTCGTAGAAGCCGAGCCCGACATCCATTGGAGCGAGAGACGGAACCGCAGCGCGGTACTGGTCGTCGAGATCGCGGACGAGCGTTCCGGCGGTTACCGCGTGGTCGCGCACGCCGCCCTCGAGGAAATAGCCGCTCACCGCGGTCTCGGGGAGGAACGCGACCTGAGGCCGCGGGTTAAGAGCATCGAGCTGCGCGAAAATCTCGCCCAGATGCGCGAGATTCCCGGCGTAGTCTCCCTTGCGCGGCTTGAACTGCACGATTGCCAGATGGACTGACTGATGCATTACACTGAAGTTGCCATGCCCACTCGGCGCGGGCAACGGGCGCTCTTGCTGGCGGTCGTTGTGCTCGCTCTCGCGCCTGCTACGTCGCCCGCCCAGTCTCGCGGAACCGAGGCGTGGCGCATCATCCAGCCTCCTCAGTCGTCGCAGATTCTCGCACGAGACGGCTCGCTGATCGCCGAAATCGGCACTGAGCTTCGCACCAGCGTCTCATTGCGAACGCTGCCGCGCTACGTCCCGCAGGCGTTCATTGCCGTCGAGGACCGCCGCTTCTACCAGCACGACGGTGTGGACGTGATAGGAATCGCCGGAGCGATCAAAGGCAGGATCCTCGGTGAGCAGAGAGGCGGAGCGAGCACCATCACGCAGCAGCTCGTCGGCAACATGCATCCCGACCTCGTGGACCGGCGGGAGCAGACTCTGGCCCGCAAGCTCCGTGAGCAGCAGGCCGCCCGCGAGATGGAGAAGCACTACACGAAAGCTCAGATACTCGAGGCGTATCTCAACCAGATCAATTTCGCGCACGGCTGGTACGGCATCGAGACCGCAGCGCGGCACTACTTCGGGAAGAGCGCAGCGCAGCTTTCACTCGCCGAGGCCGCCACGCTCGCAGCGATGCCGAAAGCTCCGGAGAATTACGAGCCGGTGAAATTCCCTGCGAGAGCAAGAGAGCGCCGCAACACCGTTCTCGCGCTGATGCAGCAGCAGGGATACATCACGCGCGCGCAGGCACAAGCGGCACAGGCGAGCAGAGTCGTTACCGTCCCGAACTATGGAGTCTCTATTGCGGCGCCGTATTTCGTCGACGTCGTGAAAGTCCAGGCGCGGCGTGCCGGAGTGCCGATCGCAAATGGCGGTTACCGCGTCTACACGACGCTCGACCCCGTGCTACAGCACGCGGCGGCGCTTTCCCTCACTGAAGGCACGGCAGAGGTAGAAGCAAGATCCGGGTACCGTCATGCAGCGATGGGAAACGGCAACGGCGATTACCTGCAGGGACTGGTAGTGGCGATAGATCCTGCCACGGGCGATGTCCGCGCGCTCGTCGGCGGACGCGATTACAGGACGTCGCAGTTCGACCGCGCCGTGGACGGCATGCGGCAGCCGGGCTCCTCATTCAAGCCGATCGTCTACGCCGCCGCTATCGCCGGCAGCATTGCTCCGAACGCAATCGTCGGCGACACGGCAATCGCCATCCCGCTTCCGAACGGGACCATCTACCGGCCGGACAATTCCGATCACGAGTACCTGGGCGACATCACGCTCCGCGAAGCACTCGCCAAATCCAGGAACGTAGTTGCAGTTCAGCTCGGCCAGACGCTCGGCATGGACTCGGTGATCGCGCTCGCCCGCCGGATGGGGATTACGTCGCCGATCGCTCCGTATCCGTCGAGTGCCATTGGCGCGTCAGTGGTTCAGCCGCTCGATCTCGTCGCCGCGTACACGACTTTCGCGAACCTCGGGACGCCGGTCGAGCCGCGCTTCATCAATCGCATCGAAGATCGGAGTGGCAAGACCGTCCTGAGCCCGCCCGTGCGAGTGCTTGCGCCTGCACTCGATCAAGGCGCGGCGTTTGTCGTGCGGGACATGATGCGTGACGTCGTCGAGCGCGGGACGGCGACGTCCATTCGTCGTTATCTGCCGGCGAGCATTCCCGTAGCCGGCAAGACAGGTACGACGAATGACAACACCGACGTGTGGTTCGTCGGGCTCACACCGGACATCGTTGCGGGAGTATGGCTCGGGTTCGACAAGCCGAAGACAATCACGGCCGGCGCAGCGGGCGGCTCGCTCGCCGCACCGATCTGGGGAAAAATGTTGTCGCGATACTACGCTCTCACGAAGCGGCCGGCCGATTCGTGGACCGTTCCCCCTGGCGTCACACCGGGCGAGCTGGACCGCGTGACCGGTGAGCTGGCGAACGAGGAGACTCCGCCCGATCGCGTTTACACCGAGTACTTCATTGAGGGAACGGAGCCGATTCCGTTGCGGCCCGAGCTGTTCAAGATCTTTCAGTCGGGGCCCATCATCAGGTAACGGGTCTCAGGCTGCGCCGGCGATCTCGAGTGGCTTGACCGGCGCAACAGCTTCCGCCGGCACAAGAGCAACCTCGAGCACCTCTCGCAGCGTCTCCACCGGATGGAAGCTGAGAACGTTCCTCACTTCCTCCGGCACGTCCTCGATATCCGCCTCGTTCGCCTTCGGGATGATGATCGTCTTGATGCCGGCCCGGTGTGCCCCGAGCACTTTCTCCTTCAATCCGCCAATCGGCAGCACGCGACCGCGAAGCGTGATCTCTCCTGTCATCGCGACGTCTCCGCGCACGGGACGCTCGGACATCTCTGACACAAGCGCCGTCGCGATTGCAATTCCCGCCGATGGACCATCCTTTGGAATGGCACCAGCCGGCACGTGAATGTGCGCCTCGATTGCGCCGAGCCGGTCCTTTGGAATTCCCAGAACGGACGCGTTGTTCGTTGCATACGTGAACGCAGCGCGGGCCGATTCCTTCATCACGTCACCGAGCTGGCCGGTGAGAATCAGTGACACGGCGCCGCCGGGGCCCATCTGCTCGTTGTCGGTTGCGTGGTTGCCGTAGTACCGTCGTATTGACGCCTCGACGAACATGATGTCGCCACCCATCGGCGTGTAGTACATGCCGGTTGCAATTCCCACCTCCGGCTCCTGCTGTGCTCGCTCGGGATGGACCTTCGGCCGGCCGAGGAGCTCACGCACCTCGTCGGCAGTGATCGTCTCATCTACGATCGCTCCAGTCTCACCGCCTGCAATTTTGCGCGCCATCTTCCGCGCCACGGCGCCGAGCTGACGCTCGAGCTGCCGAACGCCGCTCTCGCGCGTGTAGTTCGAGACTACGCTCATCACCGCTTCGTCGGTGAAAGCTATGCCCTTGCCCGCGAGCCCCGACTCCTCGAGCTGGCGTGGAATCAGATACTTCTTCGCGATCTCAGCCTTCTCTTTTTCCGTGTATCCGGCGAAGTCGACCACTTCCATGCGGTCGAGCAACGGACCGGGAATGTTCTGGACAAAGTTGCCGGTCGCGATGAAGAGAACCTCGCTCAGGTCGAATGGCACGCCGAGGTAATGATCGGTGAACGTGTCGTTCTGCGCGGGATCGAGAACTTCGAGCAGCGCGGACGAAGGATCGCCCTGGAACGAGACGCCGAGCTTGTCGACTTCGTCGAGCAGGAATACCGGATTCTTCGTCCCCGCCTGCTTCATTCCCTGAATGATGCGGCCCGGCATCGCACCGACATAGGTCCGCCGGTGGCCACGGATGTCCGCCTCGTCACGTGCGCCGCCGAGCGAGACGCGGACGTACTCGCGTCCCAGCGCGCGGGCGATGGACTTGGCGATCGAGGTCTTTCCGACTCCCGGGGGTCCGATGAAGATAAGAATCGGCCCCTTCGCCATTGCCCGGGCCTTCGCTTCCTTCTTGTCGGTGATGGTCCGGTCCTCATCGTCGCCGATGGCGAGCGACGGCGTCGCTTCGTCTTTCTCGGGGCGAAGCTTTGACACCGGAAGCTCTCCCTGACTCTCGACCTCCTCGGCGAGCTGCTGCGCACGAAGCTGGCGCACCGCCAGGAATTCGAGCACGCGATCCTTCACGTCCGTGAGCCCGTAGTGGTCTTCGTCGAGCACCTGGGCCGCGTGATTGAGATCGAGCTGATCGTCCGATCGGTTGTTCCACGGCAGCTCGGAGATCCACTCGAGATACGTGCGGATGACCTGCGCTTCCATGGACTCCCGTCCCGCGCGCTCGAGCCGGCCCAGCTCGCGCTCCACCTCGGCGCGCGCCTCCTTCGGCAGATCGAGCGCGTTCAGCTTGTCACGAAGATCGGTGAGCTCTTTCGACTGGTCGTCGTCGCCGAGCTCCTTTTGAATCGCCTTCATCTGCTCCCGGAGGTACATCTCGCGCTGTCGCTCCCCGAGCTCTTCCTGTACCTGCGATTTGATTTCTTCCTGCGCCTCGAGCAGCCCGACCTGCCGCTGGACGTGGACGAGCACGCGCCGCAGGCGCTCCTCGACGCTAAGCGTCTCCAGCAATCCCTGCTTTTCCGGAACCGGCAGCTCTATGTAGCCGGCGACCAGATCGGCGAACTTACCCGGCTCGGTGACTGCATCGAGCACCTGATGGACGACTTCCTCGGGAAGCCCGCGGCGTTCGCCCAGCTCTGCGGCTCGCTCACGGGTCTCCTTCTGCAGAGCTGTGAATGCCGGATCGTTCTCGTCCACCGGATTCATCTCTTCCGCGGGCACGACGACGGCGGACAGATAGCCCTCGGTTGTCGAGTACTGCAATGCGGTCGCCCGCTGCTCACCCTGCAGCAGGAGCTGCACACCGCCAAGGCCGCGCTGGATCTGTCCGATGCGCGCAACGACGCCCATCGAGTAGAGAATGTCGGCGCTGGGCTCATCGGTGTTGTCGCGCTGGGCGACGGCGAAAACGAGCCTGTCACCCTTGAGCGCGGACTCGATTGCGCGAAGAGTGCCCGGGCGTCCGGCGGCGATAGGCGCCGTCAGCCCAGGGAAGATTACTGTTCCGCGAAGTGGCAGAACTGGTATAGTTTGACGCTGTCCCATGAATTCTTCCGTAGTGATAAACGAGTACTACTATTAGGGACGCCGTATACTGCATCTTTCGAGCGAAAGAATTACGCCAGGGGGGCATGATTCGCAAATGATGTCTGCCTGGATGACTCCCGTGTTATGCCATTAAGACCCGACGACGAG
>DASQFN010000096.1 GCA_035633115.1 Gemmatimonadaceae bacterium
GCTGTCGCCCGTTGGAGCCAGACATGGATGACATTCCACGCGAGCTCGAGGTGTATGAGGTCCGCCATCTGCCCATCATGAAAGCGTACGCCGATCAGCTCGGCCTCGTGAGCACCATCAATTATCTTGTCCCTACGGAGATGCAGGTCGATGCGGGCACGATTGTGCTCGGGCTCGTGTTGGATACCCTCAGTGGCCGGAGCCCTCTCTATCGCTTCGCAGAGTTCTGTGCGCACCAAGACACTGCACGGCTCTTGGGCAAAGCCTTACCCCCAGAGGCCTTGAACGATGCTCAGGTGGGCCGCGTCCTCGATCGCCTCTCCGACTGTGGCACGATGAAGATTTGCACCGCCTGTGCTGTGCGTGCTGCGGCGCGTGTTGGCTTCGACAAACGCTCCGTCCATTTTGATACGACCTCGTGCAGTGTCTGGGGCGATTCCCAGTTCCCCGAGACCCAGGAGGTGCCCTGCCGCGTGACCTATGGCTAGAGCAAGGAGAAGCGTCCTGACCTGCAACAGTGTGTCTTCTCGATGCTCTGTGTGGATCGGGCGGTCCCGCTGTGGGGCAAGCCCGAGGAGGGCAACGCATCGGACAAGACCCTCAATACCACCCTGTTGTCGGAGATCGGGCAGACGCTCGCCCGCCATGGCGTGGCTTCGGGGGCGTATAGCGACATTGCGGACGCGGCGCTGGTCAGCGAGGCACATCTCAAGGCGCTTGGGGACACGTTGTTCATCAGCCGCTTACCGGCCACCTACAGCGAATGTGGACGGGTCATCGCGGAAGCCGTGGCCGAGGACCAGTGGGAAGCGGTCGGTATAGTGGCCCAGACCAAGCCGACGAAGCGACGACCAGCCGCCGTATACAAAGTGTCTGAGGGGACCGTGACCTTGCATGGCAAGGGCTATCGGGCAGTGGTGGTCCATTCCAGCAGCCAGGATCAACGGCGACAGCAGCGTTTGGCACGTGAGCGTGCGGCGTCCTCGACGACCCTGACGGCTGCGGTGTGTGAGGCGGCCAAGCAGGAGGACTTCTGTCACGCGGATGCGGAGGCCGCCGCCGCGAAGGGGCGGGCGCTGCAGAGTGTCTATCATCAGGTGGAGGCCGTGGTCGAGGCGCGCCCCACCTCTGGGCCTGGACGTCCGAGCGCCACGAAGCTCCGCGCGGTCAAAGCGTGGCGGTATGGCCTGCAGGTGACCCTGCACGCACGGCCCGAGGTCATCGCCCGCACGGCCCAAGAGGCCGGCTGTGTCGTGCTCCTGACCAATGTACCCACCCAGGGGGAGATGGCCCATAGCGCGGGGGACATCCTCCGCGCCTACAAAGCACAACAGGGGGTGGAGCAAAATGTTGCCTTTTTGAAAGACCCGGTCATCGTCAACAGTCTGTTCCTGAAGAAGCCCGAGCGGATCGAAGCCTTGGGGTTGGTGTTATTGCTCGCGCTGCTGATCTGGCGGTTGATGGAACGGTCGCTCCGCACGCATGTCGAGAGCACCGGGCAGGCCCTGCCGGGCTGGGACCAGAAGGAGACCCTACGGCCCACCGCCTGCATGATGCTGACGAAGTGCATGGCCGTGATGGTACGCAAGGTCGCTGCCCGGCGTCAGCTCGTCCACGCGCTGTCGGCGGTCCACCAGCAGTCTCTGACGGCCTTGGGGGTCTCGCTTGCCTGTTTCATCGAAGCCAAGAGTGGTTCGACACGGAGCAGGACACCCCCATCGCCATAACAACGCCAGGAGGTCTCCGCGCTGGGGAAGGCCGTGGCTATCCGAGCCCCTAAGACCCTGAGGACCAGTCAGGCCCATGCACGACGATTGTCTCGCCCAGGGGCTCCAAGGCAGCCTCGTGCTCGTCTGTTTCCTAGTAGCCAGGGAGTCTGCGGGGCAACAGCCCTCGCCTTGCGAGGAAAGTGGAGGAGCATCACTCGCGCTGGGCGGGCAAAACAGGGTGCGCACGTGGCCAGAAGAGCGGTTTGAGTCCAGTCCTATCCTCTGTGTCTTCGTCTGGCTCTGGAGCACCTCAAAAAAGGGTGTAGAGAGCCGAAACAGGGGTGCGGAATGTGTGGGTGAGGATGTCGTGGAGCACATACCTACGGGTTTGCAGTACAACGTTGCGACCGCCGAAGGTGGCGCCATGGCCGACCGCAGCATGGCGGCTTTGAACAGCCTGAGCCTGGATGTCGGTTATGAAGACACAGGCACACACTGGCACGAGGAGGAAAGGACGCCTACGCGGCTCGGCGAACCTACGACTCTTGTGCGCCTCGCTCGGGTGTCGGCAGGCCATCTTGTACCGTGGGCGGAGGATGCTTCAGACCACGCCTGGGAGCTGTCACAGGTTTCGGTCTTAGCGAAACGTCTTAGTGGGGAATGCGACCGGTACGGCTCCATGATCGCGGCAGCGAAGGAGCAGATGAAAGATCGAGGCAAATATTGCGTCGTCGTTCCTCTTGAAGAACACAACGGTGTATGGCGTGGT
>DASQFN010000097.1 GCA_035633115.1 Gemmatimonadaceae bacterium
TATCTCGACGATCAGATCAACCTTGAAGTGGGTGTTGAGCTGGGCGCGCCGTTCGCCGGGTACGGCGAAGTTGTCGGCTCGGCTACCCCAGCAGGTCCCGTAGCTACCACCACCCATAATGGCCCCTACGATCAACTCTACAAGGCACATGAGGCGATTCGTCTGTGGTGCGGGAGAAGCGGGCACACGCTGGCCGGCCCGAATGGGGAGATTTACGGTCATTGGAAGGACGAATGGAACAGCGACCCGTCCAATATCTGCAAGAGCTATGACCAAAAGCTGTGGATGGCCGCGACAGGTTTAAGCGGCGATTCGGTTTCCGTCGACGAACACGACGCCGTCGATCAGGTCTTGCAGCTTCTCGCTGCCGTTCAGTTTCCTCCACCGCCCTTCAGCCTTGCGTGCCAGCTTGAAGGCCATGGCCAGGCCGGCCTCGCGTGAGCCGGGGCCTTTGGTGCGGTAGGTGCGAAGTCTCACCGTCGCGAAGGTGCTCTCGATGGGGTTGCTGGTGCGCAGGTGCTGCCAGTGTTCGGCGGGGAAGTCGTAGAACGCCAGCAGCTCGGCACGATCCTTCACCAGACACTCCGTCGCCCGCGGCCACTTCGTTCCGTAGACCTCGACGAAGCGGTCGAAGGCTTTGATTGCGTCTTCTCGCGTCGCGCTCATCCAGATCTCGTGCAGCATCGACTTGGCCGCGGGTTGCTGATTCTTCGGCAGCTTGTCGAGCACGTTGGCGGTCTTGTGCACCCAGCAGCGTTGGTGCCGCGTCGAGGGGAAGACCTTCGAGAGCGCCAGCCAGAACCCCAGCGATCCGTCGCCCGTCGCCAGCTTCGGCGGCTCGGTCATGCCTCGTGCTTTGAGGTCCAGCAGCAGCGCCGTCCAGCTCGCCTCGCTTTCACGCTGGCCGTCGATCATCGCGATCAGCTCCTTGCGGCCGTCTTCGGTCGCGCCCATCAAAACAAGCACGCAGGGGCGGTCGTCGGTCAATCGACAGCCGAAGTAGATGCCGTCGGCCCAGAGATAAACGTAGCGTTTGCCGGACAGATCTCGCTTGTTCCACTGGGCGTACTCGTCCTGCCACGACGCGGTCATGCGCGTGACCGACGTCGGCGACAGGCCTGATCCGTCGAAGCCCAGGTGCACCAGCGCATCCGGCATCTCGCCGCTGCTGATCCCCTTGAGGTACAGCCACGGCACCAGGTCTTCGATCGCACGGGTCTTGCGAAGATAAGGCGGCAGAATCTTCGAGGTGAAGCGAAAGCGCACGCCGTTCTCATCGACGCGCCGGTCGTCCACGCGCGGCTGGTGAACCTCGATCGGACCGACCCCGCTGAGGATCGTCCGCGGCGGCTTGCGCCCGTTGCGCACCACCAGCCGATGCCCGGCGTCGTCGCGATGATCAGCGTGAGCATCGACGTACTCGACGACTTCGTCTTCGATCGCCTTCTGCAGGGCGCGACGCGCTCCCTCACGTGCGATCTGCTCGAGGGTGACACGAACGACCGGCTCGGTTGCCAGCCGCAGCGGAAAAGGTGATAATGACATGTGGCGTATCCTTCCCGGCCTCGTTGGCCGAACGGGTGAGTGAGTTCGAATCAATTCACCCAAGGTACGCCGCTTTTATTGCCGCGTCACCATCCACAGCTTTTGGTCATAGCTCCGATACGCTATCGCACTTCTTCTTACAGTTTCGGCCGGGGTAAGGGACTTCTGCCTCCGTGGAAAAACCGCGCGACGGCAACAGCTCTTTCAGACGTTGCGACCAGCAGCATTCGGTACGCGGTCGTTTCTTCTCGGGCTCGCGGTGCCCGCCATACCATGCCAGCCCGGTGGGATATCCCTCCACGGAGTCGTTTGCCTCGCGGTCCATCTGCCGCAGGCACTGATCGAGGGCAGCGAGGAA
>DASQFN010000098.1 GCA_035633115.1 Gemmatimonadaceae bacterium
TTCTCTTTGCTGCCGTATAGCTGCTGGACGAATATCAAAACGTGTTGATTTTCGAGAGTGGTGTTTTGAGCGACGAGATTCTCTTCACGGGTCAGTAGCTCGGTCTCGAACCAGTGCAACGTCAAAGTCAGCGCTGCGCCTCGGTCCCAGATCCTCGGCGATCCGATCAAGCGAAACGTTGGGTCGGCGGCGAATCGCTCCGCGTCATTGAGGTCCTCGTAGCCGGGCAGCCGGCTGTGTAGACTGACTGCGGAAGCTGTCAATGACTTTGAGACACCGAGGGTGAATCTTTTAGAGTAGCGCGTCACGTCACAGCGCAACCTTCATCATCGACAACGGGACGGTCGCGGTCGAAATCGGGTGGACGCGCGGGTCGTCCGGAGTCACGATCGTCGTTTCTGGGGCATCCTGGCGCCCCGAATTTTGGGGAGGCGGGTTGATCCACACCGTCGTGGGCAAGGCCGCCGGCCGCGGCATCCCTCCGACAAATCGTTCCGGATGCGCCGCAAAGGCGGCGGCGAGCACCACCTGCCGCTGATCGCGGATGCCTTCAGCGAAGCGGTAGTGGACCATCGCCGGCGTCAAGTACCCGAGACCGCTGTGATGATGTTCGTGGTTGTACCACGAGAAAAATGTGTGGCCGAACGCCCGGGCGTCTTCGAGCGACCCGAAGCGCTCGGGAAACGCGGGACAGTACTTCAGCGTCTTGAACTGCGCCTCGGAGAACGGGTTGTCGTTCGACACATGGGGCCGGCTGTGCGTCTTGACCACGCCGAGGTCCGCCAGGAGGAGCGCCACCGGCTTGCTCCGCATCGAGGAGCCGCGGTCCGCATGGAGCGTCAGCTGTCCGGGGGGAATTGTCTGCTTCGCGCACGTCTCCTCGATCAGGCGCTCCGCCAAGACGGCGCTCTCCCGCGGCGCGACCATCCAGCCGACCACGTAGCGGCTGAAGACGTCGAGGATCACGTACAAATAGAAGTAGGTCCATTTCGCGGGCCCGAGCAGTTTGGTGATGTCCCAGCTCCAGAGTTCATTCGGCTGCGTCGCCAAGAGCTCGGGCTTCACATAGTGCGGGCGACAGACTTGGTTCCGCCGCTCCTTGAGTTCGAGCGCGCTGTCCAGGATCCGGTACATGGTCCGGGGCGAGCAGAGATAGACGCCCTCGTCCAGGAGGGTGGCATGGACCTGCGCCGGCGCGTGATCCAGGAAGCGCTCCGCGTGGAGCGTGTCGAGGACGATGTGGCGTTCGCCAGGCGCCAGCGCGCGCGGCGGCGCGGGCCGCGCGGCCGGCGGTCGCGCGGGCTGGCGCTGCCGATACACGGACGCCCGCGAGACCTCCAACGCGTCGCACGCCGCCGCGGTCCCCATCGTGCCCCTCGCCGTCTCGATGGCCTGCATCACTCGATCTCGTCGGCCTCGAACGGTTTCAGTGGGATCCCCAGGAGCTCGGCAACTTTTTTTTGGAACGCGATGATCGTGTCCGCCCGCTGCAGGCGGCGCTCAAGCCGACGCTTGTCCGTCTCGAGACCGGCCTTCTCCCGCTCGAGCTGCTTGACGCGGGGATCTGCGGTGACCGTCCGGCCCCGCTTCCTGGGCGTGAGCCCCACCACCCGTTGCTTCCGCCAGGTCACCAAATGCGAGGAATAGAGCCCTTCCTTCCGCAGCAGCGCGCCGAGCTGGCCTGGTTGCGTACACGCGTCCGCCTTGCGCAGGACCTCCAGCTTGTACTGCGACGTAAACCGGCGACGCCGTCGACGAGCGGCTACCTCGGGATCGGGGGCGTCCGACACGGGAGGCACGTTCCGGGGCTCGACCGTAGAAGACCCTCCGCTGCGGGCCGTCTCGCTTCGCTCGTCGCCCCTCCGCTCCGGCTCTTCCACGGTCGACTGGCTCAGAACCCCACGACTCATCAGGTTGATCACGGTCGGTTACTTCCTCGCCCCTACACTCTAATTACCGAAGCACTCGGTGTCTCACTGATATTGGCAGAAAGGGTAGTAGCCGAAGCTGAGCATGTTCAAGTCCATCCGACCGGTACGCTCACCAGAGTGAAGGACGGATCGATCAGCGAATATAAAGTCGACCTCAAATCGAGGGTAGTGGGTAAGGACCCGCACCTCAATCAGGTCTCCGTGGTTTTCGCGCAATTGTCGTGCGGCCTGCTGTATTTCGTTGACCACGTCTCACACTCAGCTAACGACGAGTGTTAGTTGGTTGACTGTCGTTCT
>DASQFN010000099.1 GCA_035633115.1 Gemmatimonadaceae bacterium
CGGGCAAGGTTAGTCACTTCAGCGTCTACGGAGTTCTGCTGCAGGCTCCGGTGGCGACGATCACGATCAACCGCGACACGACGATTCAGGTTCAGAAGACCCTTCAGTTCACGGCCACTCTGAAGGACATCGAGCAGCTGACCCTAAACCGCGTGGTTACGTGGACTAGCTCCAATCCGGCGGCAGTGACGATCGATGCGAATGGTCTGGCCAGAACCCACGTGCCGGGGCAGTCCACAATCGCGGCAGCTTCGGAGGGAAAGACGGCCAGCGCGACGGTCACAGTCGTGCCCGGACCTCCGACAGCTCTCGCGATCGTTGCCGGCGATGGGCAGACGGCAGTTGCCGGCAGTGCGGTCGCGACTCCCCCCGCAGTGAAAGTGACCGATGCGTTCGGAAATCCGATTTCCGGATTTGCGATCACGTTTGCGGTTGCGAGCGGAGGAGGGACGATCACCGGCGGTGCGGCGACGACGAACGCATCCGGCATCGCAACAATCGGCAATTGGACGCTTGGCACCACAGCCGGACCGAACACGCTCACCGCAAGCGGGTCGGGACTTACTCCTGCGTCGGTCACATTCACGGCAACCGGGGGCGCGGGAATACCGACGACGGTCGCCGCGTTTGCCGGAAACAATCAGACAGGGACTGCGGGTGGTCCGGTTGCAGCTCCGCCATCGGTGAAAGTCACTGATGTCAACGGAAATCCGGTGGCAGGGTTCAACGTCATCTTCTCGCCGGGCTCGGGGAACGGGGCGGTGACGGGTGGATCTGCAGTTACGAACTCCTCGGGTATTGCCGCGCCGACCAGCTGGGTGCTGGGATCAATACCGGGCGTACAAACTCTGGTCGCGACGGCGGGTTCGCTGAGCGGCAGTCCGATAACCTTTTCCGCAACTGCGGTCGCGCCTATTCCGGCAAAGATCGTAAGCAACAGCCTCGATCCTCAGACGGGGACAGTAAGAAAGGCTGTCGGTGCCCCGCCGACAGTGCGGGTACTGGACGCCGCAGACATTCCCGTCCCGGGCTACACCGTGACTTTCGCGGTGTCGAGCGGTGGCGGGAGCGTGACCGGTGGCACCGTCGTAACCAATGAAGGCGGCTACGCCACCGTCGGCAGCTGGATACTCGGCGCGTCGCCGGGAACGAATACGCTTAGCGCAACAGCGGGGACTCTCCAGGGTAGCCCCATCATCTTCACGGCCACGGGAGTTCAGCCGCCGCCGGCCACGATGGCCATCAGCGCCGGACAGAATCAAAGTGCGTTGGCAGGTACGCAGGTTTCGACTCGGCCGGCTGTGATTGTGACAGACGCAAGCGGCGACGGAGTCCCCGGAATCACTATCGTGTTCAGCATCCGGAGCGGCAGCGGCAGCATCTCTGGAGCCAGCGCCGAGACGAACGGCAGCGGCATCGCGACTCTTGGTAGCTGGACGCTTGGAATCGGTGGGAACTCGCTCTTCGCAAGCGTAGACGGTCTTCCAGGCAGTCCGCTGATCTTCCACGCCCTTGGGACCGCGCAGGTTCAAGTGGTGACGTTCGGCGACTCCAACACCGACTACGGATATTCGGGAAGAGACTTTCCGATCGTTGCCGCCTCATACGTGTCAAACTTTCCCAGCAAGAAACTCGGGCCAAATGAGCCGAATAGCTCGTTCCAGCTGGCGGGTAAGATCGAGAGCCGGTGGCGTGCCAGCCAGTCGAAGACGATCGTGGTAGTCAACCACGGGGTTGGTGGCACGACAACGGGCACCGGCCGCACCATTCTGTTCAGCCCCAACGCGCGTGAGGTCGTGAACGGAGTGACGCGGTTCGAAGGGGAAGCGCTCGGGGTCGCCTATCCGTGGAGCGGGGGCGAGGCGCCCAGCGTGTATTATCCTTCAGGGCCAATCGCCCGCGTCCAGGCGTTTACTCCACGCCCTTCCGATTTCCTGTACATCTCGATGGGCACGAACGACTTGGGCGCCGGAATATCCACTGCGTCCACCGTAGTGAATCTCGAGTGGATGGTCGATTTGTGGATTGCGCGCGGCGTACCCGCGAATCACATCATTGTTACGACGCTGCCACCGCGGCAGCCGGGTCAGAGTGCGTCGCTGCCTGCACTCAACGCGGCAATTCGCGCGAAGTTCCAGGCCAAGGGAGTCAACGTGATCGACATCGCGGCGATGACCTCCGATGATGGCGGAGCGACATGGAAAAGCGCCAGCCTTCACGTGGGCGACTCGGTGCACTACGCCGAGGTGGTCCGCAACCTCATCGCGGACGCGGTCGTCAACATCCTGCTGGCCCTCACTCCGCCGTAGTGGACGGGATTCCATCCAATCGCCGGGCTTCCCGCGCGTGTGATGACATCGTGACTCGCGGCCAGTCCGGCGCGCGAACCAGCCGAATTCTGCTGTGGCTCGCGGCGGGAGTCATCGCCTTCGGCATGGGTTGCGGGGAGGGCACGGCTCCTCCGGCTCCGGTGGCGACAGTCAGCATCGCGCCGGCGAAGGTCGACCTCGTGCCGGGCGGAACTGAGATACTTCAGGCAATCCCGAAGGACGCAGGCGGCAGCGCTCTCACCAATCGGATGACCGAGTGGTCGAGCTCCGATCCGTCAACGGCGACCGTCGCAGCTGGAGTCGTCACCGGCGTCGCGCCTGGAACGGCGACGATCACCGCCACGATCGAGGGCCACACGGCGTCCGTCGAAGTCACCGTCAAGGAAGGCGCCGTAGTGTCGAGCGCCGGCGCATCGTTCAGCGTCCTCAACTCTACTGTCTCCCTCGAGATTCCCGCGGGCGCGCTCACGCAGACCCGGAACATCTCGGTTGCGCCGACCAGCAATTTTCCCGCGAACGACCGCGTAGTAGCGGGCACGACCTTCGAA
>DASQFN010000100.1 GCA_035633115.1 Gemmatimonadaceae bacterium
CCGCCGCTCAACCAACTGCTCGCAGCACACTCGAACTCACTGCAGCTCTGCCTCGCTGCACCGCGATCCTTGTCTGCTCACGACCTAAGGCCAGGCTTTCTTGCCTTATCACTCGCCTGCGACCTCGCATTCTTCTGCAGCACGGCATCAGGCCACATCACTGGTCCCTTCAATCCCCATAGATCCGACCGCGGTTTCGTCCAACTGCATTCCTTCCGCAGTGCTCGCCGAATCGCACAGCCGCGCTCATCTCCCTCTTGACTCTCGGCGAGACTGCGGAAAGAATCCTATTCGTTAGACGGGCTTACGAAGCGAGAGGAATCAAATGATAGCGACGTGGGAAGACATTCAGGATTTGCGCAGCAGTAGCGCGAGTATGACGCCCGAGGGCGCAGCTCTCCTGATCCAGGCGAAGCTCACCGAGATCGCGGGCGCAGGGGATCGGGATGCGCGTGCGCAGTTGTGTATCGACCAAATCTCTCAGCAGCTCGCAGGTGGAGACATCACCTCGTGCGAAGCATTTGCCCGAGCGCTCGACTGTCTCGCGCATGCTGTGGTCGGACCGTTGCCCGCGCCTCATCCAACGCCAACACCAGCGGTGACGCCGACAGTTCCGGTTGCGCCTGCGGTTCCCGAGATCACGGATTGGTCAGGCTGGGACTGGCGAGGATTCCTCGACCTTGCGTGGGCCTACCTTGTGCCGGCCTTGGATCAGTCTGATGGCCATAACGTTTTCTCCATTCTCGGAGTCACGAGCCTTGACCTCGATTTTCTCTCGAGGCAGCGGCCCCGCGGCGGATACCCGCGCCCCGATTGGACGAATACTCACGACGCCACAGCGTTTCCGCCCTGTAGCGGATGGATGACGCCAATTCCCGGGGATCCTGGCGGTGATGCCAACGCTCGAAGTGGCCATACGTCCCATTTCCTGGCAGGTGCGCTGCTAACTGGACGGTTCTCGTACATCGGCGACGCGCTGCGGAAACTTCGTGATCATTGGTCTGAAGACAGTACGACGGACATGGAGACCGAGCGCCTCGGTGCAGAATTTGGCAGTGCACTCAACCGAGGCCAGCTAACGCCGGCAAACATCGCCGAGTGGTTTCGGAAGAATCTTTGCACCGAGACGCTGACAATGTCTCTGCTGTGGACAACGAATAAGGGACCACATACAACCGGGTGGGATGTATGGGCGGTTGACGCGAAGTCCGAATACCACGACACGCACTTCGAGTTGTCGTGGCGGTGTGCGGGGATTCCGCAGAAGGAGGAGTGGGATGCAACGGTCTTCGTGCAGGGCGGAACGGGATTTCTCGCGATCAGCGATTTCCGACAGATTACAGTCAACCTCGGCGAGCATCCGACACGCGAGGATCTCATCGAGTGGGCCAAGAGCGAAAGCGGGTTAGAATTCCGCGATCCTCCTCCCTTAGAATGACACAGGCAGCTCAGGTTCCACTCCGCGCCGTCTAACGAATTAAGGATTCTTGTCGCGCGAGTCTGCGAGCCGCGACAAAATCCGGGATTGAACTGAATCCGCGGGTCAAGTTACGTTGTTTGGAGTTTTAATGCCCTTTTGCGTGAGGTGAGTGGCGAGCTTGCTACTTCTGAGCAGGAGGATTGAGCCGCTTCGAGGCGGCCAGAAGCGCGGGGCTTTCCCCATCAGCACCTGAAAGCAGATCCCCTGGCCTCACAAAAGCAGCGCCAG
>DASQFN010000101.1 GCA_035633115.1 Gemmatimonadaceae bacterium
AGAAACGCGTCAAGATGGACTACCAACTCGCGCTGGATCTCTACGACACCGGCATCGCCGACGCGATGTACCTCGCCGGTCTGATCGCGGACGACGCGAAGATGACCAAGAAGGACCTGCAAAAGTGGGTCAAAGGCGCCAGCTGCAACGGGGTCGCCGAATTCACGGTCCCGTGGGTCGCGTCCGCGAGCCCGCATGGTCGAGAGATGGCCTTGAAGTGGATCGATTCCAAGGATGAAGCCATCGCATCGGCGGGCTGGGGGACTTACAGGAGCATGGTCGCGATCAAGGAGGACGCGGACCTCGACCTTGTCGAGATCAAGTCGCTCCTGCAGCGCGTGGCGAAGTCGATCCACCAGCAGCCCAATCGCGTCAAATACGTGATGAACAGTTTCGTCATCGCGGTCGCCTGCTACGTCAAACCGCTCCACAAGCTGGCGGTCGATACGGCCAACGGCATCGGCAAGGTCGCCGTCGAGCTGGTCGGGGCGTGCAAGATTCCGTTCGCGCCCGATCAAGTCAAGAAATTCGAAGCACGCAGCGCGATCGGCAAGAAGCGCAAGTCGCCGAAGTGTTGATCGGACTGTCGAGGCCCGCGGAGGTGGTTTCGCGCCACTTCAACGCCGTCGTTATAGACCTGGAGATCGGGACATTCGTTCCGTGCATGTTCGCATAAAAAGGCCGGAGCGAATAAACTCCGGCCTTCAGCAGTTTTAGCAGCAATCAAGCTTACATAGCGGGCGAATTCATGCCAAAGGCGAACTTCCACGCATCGCCGTCCTTAACATAAATTGACACGCCCCAGATAACAGTTCCTCCGATCTCCTGACCGCCGCAAGTGCCGTCGGCGGTGCCCTTGCGAGTGAGCATCTCGACGGTCGGCGAAAGAGCTGAGGCGAAGCCATCGGTGACGCTGACGCTTTTGATTTCGCAATTGGCGCCGGTCCAGTCCTTCATTGCATCGGCCCTGGTTGCGAGGTAGGTGCCGAATATATTCACAAATGAAACGTCCTTTGCTATCAAATCGTCGAGCTTCCTGGCGTCGTGTTCCTTCCATGCTTCCCATAACGCGAGTTCGACCTTGACGAGAGCGTCGGTGTTGGCATCGGGCGTGGCCTTGGCCGGAGCAGCGGTGTTCGACGCCGTATTTGAATTAGCCGCAGTGTGGTCGTCCTTCTTCGGCCTTTGGTTTTTGAGCGGAGCCGCGGGCTTTTTGGGCGGAGCTGCGGGTGCGGCCTTTGGCGGATTCTTCGGATCGACGATCAAATTCTCGCCGTGAAAGACCGCCTGCCATTTGTCGCCGCTGCGGACCCATATGCTGGCCGAACGGACCGGGCTCGGCACCTTCATCGGCTTGCCGTCGGGGCCGTTGCACGTGCCGTCCCAGGTGGCCTTATAGATGAGGGCATACGTGTCCGCGTCGATCATCGACATCGCGGGCTCGGTCAGGTCCATTGACTTGATGTCGCACTTAACGCCGGCGATCATCTTGACGGTTGCGGCCTTGTCCATCCGCTGGCCGCCGCCGGTGAGAATGACGAACTTGTCGCTCAGCATTCCCTCAAAAAACTTTGAATCGCCCTTCACATAAGCCTCATTGGCCTGTTTATCGAGG